>MGMG01000001.1 GCA_001796355.1 Chloroflexi bacterium GWB2_54_36
TGTCGAGCAGGGCGACCACAAGAACTTGCTGCAGGCCGGCGGGTTCTACGCCGAGCTGTATAACAGCCAGTTCGAACCAGAGGCAGCGGCAGCGGTGGCGCGGGCGGCCTGAAAGCCATCCTGTACCGGTAGGGGCGGGTCGCGACCCGCCCGAGCATGAGAGCCCCTCACCTTTCCTCTCCCCATGCGGGTTTTACCTTGGGGAGAGGAGCTATTTTCGCCCAGGTTTGTCGTTGCTGGGGTCAGATCTCCCACCTACACCCACCGGGCACTCTGCGAGTGCGGGCAAAGTGCTCTGTGAGTGACCTGCCCCAGCCAGCTTCGGTCGGACGCTCACAGAGCGCCTTTTGGGTAGCGCGTGCGGTCTGAAAGCCATCCTGTACCGTAGGGGCGGGTCGGGACCCGCCCGAGCATAGGAGCCCCTCACCTAGCCTCTCCCCAAGAAAAAATCTTGAGGAGAGGAATATTATTGAGTCATCTGGACACCTCTACGGATGCTCGCTAAACATCCTTCGGTCGTTAAACGGGTGAGACCTTCGGTCGGGCAGCGCGCTCGGTCATGAGACCGCCACGATCGCGTTGTTGACAAACAGAAAATAATTTCTATAATATGACTATCTACTCTCGTACATTAATAACCTATCTTTATCGGTGGCTTGTTTTGACTCCTCTGAAGGTATTCGTTTTTAATTTTTTTTCAAAACGAATACGAATACCCAAAACCACCATATGTGCCTAGGTTTGCAAAATCGACCGCCACGGGTGTGCCCAAAACCGCTATTCGTTTTATTCGTTTTGGAAACGAATAGCGCCACATCTTCGACCTTGTACCATGCCAATAACAGGGCGGGCGCGCACTGCGCGCCCCTACTGCCGCTGCGCGGGTGGAAGATCGGGGCGATCCATAGAGAATTCAAAAAGTTTGAAAACTCGTTCCAATTGACTTAATCCTTTCAGGCTATATACTTTATTAAGGGAGTAAGTTCGATTTCGGTTAGGATTTCCAAAAAGTAAGGGGTCAAAATGATCATTAAATCGGCACGCAGCTTTATTGTCGCAATTATTTGTCTGGTTTTACTTTTTTCCTTCGTCAACCTTCAAACCGCTCAGGCCGCCCCAGAGCCGCAAACATTACAGGCGACAGTGGTGCCGGTCACCGGCAATATTATTTCCGATACGACCTGGTTCGCGGGCAATGTGTACTATCTCCTGACGGATGTGGAAGTGGTAACGGGCGTGACCCTCACCATCCAGGGCGGCGCGATTGTGAAATTCTTGGTGCCGTTCGACCCGGCAACCATGGCGTTAACGGGTTTGACGGTCAACGGCGCCCTGGCCTTCACCGGCATATCAGCAGATAGCCGCGTCATCTTCACCTCCGGGCGGGACGATACCAACGGCGGCGACTCCAACGCGGATGGGGCACAAACCCTGCCGGCAGCGGGGGACTGGGACTTCGTCCGTTTGATGAAGTGGGCGGACACGGATCCGGCTTATGAATTCTTGAATATCCGTTATAGCAAGGATGGGTTGAATTTTCATAACACCACCAACGCCGTCACCCCGCCGGATCCTGAGTTCAGGAACAACATTTTTGCGGAAAATACCTGCGGGCTGACCCTCTCTCTGACTGCCAACGGCTCGGTCAACGGCAACGTTCACAACAACACCTTCACTCAGAACAAGTACGGCTTTTGCACCAAACGCACCTCGGGGCTTGGGCAAATCCTGCCTACCCTCAACAATAACACCTTCAACAACAATACCATCCTGCCGATTTATTTGTTCGGCACCTCTTATCCAATCTATGGGGTGGATACTAATAGTAATATATTCTCCGGCTATATCCAGGCAGGCGATAAGCTTGGTATCGGGCTTGGCGGGGTATTCAACGGCAGCGGGGAGTTGACGATCGTCAACGGCATGCCGTTTGTGCTGGTCGCGCCCATGGAGGTGAGCGGGGCCGGGGTCAACCTGACCGTGCCGGCCGGGGCGGTGTTCAAAGGCTTTACCCGCGCTGAAATCCCAAAGCTGACCGATCCGCTGGCAGGTTTGAAAGTAACGGCGGGTATCACCTTCAATTCATCCGAGGCGGAGCCGGTCATTTTCACCTCCTACCGCGATGATGATGTGGGCGGGGATACCAACGGCGACGATCTCAATTCCGAGCCGCTTGCCGGAGACTGGGCGGGGGTGCATTTTGTCGACTCGCGCACCCCGGGTGATGCGAACTATACGTTCCAATATCTCAGCTTCCGCTATGCGGTCAACGGCCTGTTGTATGAGGCCACGACGACCGGCGGAGGCGCGCGCATGCCGGTCATCCAAAATGACACCTTCATCGGCAATCTCAACGGCCTGCGGTTCAAGGCGGTATCCAACAACGCCAATTCCCGTATCGAGCCGCAGATTAACAATAACAGCTTTACCAATCACGGCATTATTCCGGCGAACAAAGACCAAAGAGAACCGGGCGTGCCGATTATGCTGGAAAACACAGTTTCGCCTTCCTACTCGAATAACACCTTCAGCGGCAACCTGCACCCGGCGATAGGCCTGACCGGCCGGTGGCGCTCGAGTGCCGTTTTGTCTCTTGTGCCGGGCCAGGGATTACCCGCGCTACCGTATCTGGTTCACGGCGAAATGTGGTTCGGCGACGCGAACATTTCCGGCGGCGTGGATAACTCCGCCGTGTTGACCATCCCGCAGGGAACGGTCATCAAGTTCTTCGTCAATAACTTCGACCGCAACGTCCGCTCGCGGCTGGTGGCAGCCGCCCGCCTGGCATTGGCAAGCGGCGTTGGAACGGACCCGATTGTTTTCACCTCGTATTACGATGCCGCTTACGGCGGCAATACGGATGGGGATGACGGTATTGGCCCGGCGCTGAAAGACTGGGGCGACGTATTAATCCGCCACCCGCAGACCGACATGATCAACACGGTATTCCGGTATGGCGACAAAGCGTTGCATGTGGAAAACAAGAGCACCACGCTGGATGCCTTCTTCGACGGAGTCATCAGCAATTCGCTGTTCGATCATAATGAATACGGGCTGTACCTGGATATTCAGGCTACCAACGATATCACCAGCCTGATCAGCGCAAACCAATTCCAATACAATACGTTCGGTCTGGGAACTTTTGCCAAGGATACGTTGAATGTCACCACCAAGGCCACCGGGGTATCCAGGCCGACCATCATCGGAAACACGTTTACCGGAAACACCTTATTCCCGATTTACCTGAACGGATCCGCCACGCTGGAGTTTTTTGCAACATCCAACGTGTTCACTGGCAACCTGCACACCGCGATTGCCTTGGGCGGCTACTTCGGCGCGGTCAGCGCTGACCCGGGATTTGCTATTGTCCTGCCAAAGGTTATGGAAGGACCTGTCTCGCCTAAAAGTCTGGTACACGTCCCCTATGTGGTCTGGGAGCGCACCAATTTTGACTGGTATACCCCGACCGAACTTGCGGGCGGCGTGGTGGTCAAATTTAACACCGGCAAAGATATTAATTTCTACGGTAAGTTAACCATGCTGACCACCCCACTGGCAACCAATATGTTCACTTCTTACCGGGATGACGCTCCGGACGCCAACGGCGACACCAACGGCACCCCGGCGCCCAATCCCGCGCCGGCGCAAGGCGATTGGCTTGGGCTGTATTTGTATAACAGAAATACCATTGATTTCAGCTATTCGACGATCCGCTATTCGGATCAGGGACTGGTGATCTACCAGAAAAACACCGACCCGGCGCCGGGGACGATTAATTTCCCCATCTCCTCTAACACGTTTACCCTGAATAAAAACGGTCTGACCTTCTATATCGGGTCGAACCTGGACATCACGTCCACCGTGGACAGCAATATTTTCGTCGAAAACAATTTTGGTTTCCACTCGTTTACCAACCCGGCGACGAATATCCCGCACTGCGGCACGGCGAACCCCAACTTTACCAACAACAATTTCAGCCTGCACAGCGAGTTTCCGATCTATTTGCAGGGGTCGGCCAACCCTAATTACAACGTCGATACGCCCGACAGCAACAACTTCTGGGATAACACTCACCCTGCCATTGCGGTTGGCGGCGTCTGGTGCCGCGACGCAACCTGGACTAAAGTTTACGATACGACTTTTGCGCAGGATATGCCGTATGTGGTGAAGGAAACGCTCACGCAGGAAGTTGGCGTATATGGCACCCCAACCATCACCCTGCCGGCCAGCCTGATCGTCAAATTTATGACGAACCCGTACATCTATGCCTATGGCTACTTGGAATTGCTTTCCTCGCCGGGCAATGAAATCGTCTTTACGGCTTATTCGGATGATGCGTACGGCGGGGATATCGATAATAATGGCGCACCGCCGGCTGCCATTAGCCGCAGCGCCTGGAAGACGGTCTGGTTGTTCGATGTGCCCGGCAAGTTCAATGATATCCATGACCTGAAGGTCCTTTACTCGACCGCCGGTCTGGGGCTGTACTATGACGGGCCAATCAATACCCAGACGGCAACGATCGTGCGCCGCAGCGAGTTCACCGACAGTCATGCGGGCATCGCCCTGGTGATCGGCTGGCGCCAGGTCGGACAGGTAATCTACGGCGGCGAAGGCAACGTCAATGCGTCCATCCAAGGCAATCACTTCCACGACAGTAATTACGGTATTTTGACGGTTGTCCACGACAAAGCCACGGGGATCGTCAATCCGGTGCTCGAAAACAATACCTTTACAAATATTGCAAACTACCCGATCTTCCTGGGCGGGACGTCGGAGTTCTCCTTCGTCGGCCTGAACCAGATCGCAGCGGGTACTACCCTGGATGCGGCAAATTCAGCCCCGGCGGACAGCAGCGGGGAGGAACTTGCGCTTGGCGGCTTCGACCTGCCGGGTAACCAGGCGCTGCTGGAAAGCATTCAACCCGGAACAGTCGGGCTGGACGCGGTCAGCAGCCCGCAGGCCAACCTGACCGCCGCGCCAAACCTGTACCCGGCGATCGGCATGGCGGGTTCATGGAATAATGCAGTCGAACTGGTACAAATCGACGGGGTGCCGTACGCAGTCACCGGGAACTTCCCGCTGACGATTACGGCCAACAACATCAACTTCAAACCGGCGGATAATGTCACCATCGGGTTTGTCAATGCTGCTGTCGCAGCGGTCGCGGTCCCGGCTGAAACGATCTTCAAGTTCAGTAAAGACCGGATTATGACCGTCAAGGGGACGTTAAACCTGCTGTCTACCGATTCCCAACCGGTGATCTTCACCTCGATCAAAGATGATGCAGCGGCTGGCGACACCAACCGGGATGGCACAGCCACGCGCCCGGCGAAAGCAGATTGGGGGGAAGTGCGCCTGGCTGCCTCGAACAATTTCCACAATGCAGTGGTGCGCTATGCCGTCAAGGGGCTGCATATCTACTTCGACGGGGCGATCAACCTGAATAATAACTCGACGGTCAACCACAGCACCTTCATGGAGAACACCATGGGGATCAGTTTTAGCGCGCTGGACAACGGCGATATTTTGGCCACTATCCAGGATTCCACTTTCAACCTGAACACCATACATATCCAGGGCAATAACAGTAACGTCGGGAAAACCGGACACCTGTGCGTCGATGCGCACAATAATGACCTGTTTGGCAGCAGTACCCTCCAGAACGGCATCGAGAACAACAACCTCAACGGCGTCTCGCCGGACCTGGTGGATTGTCCCAGTCCGGTGGCGTTCGATGCCACTCTCAATTACTGGGGGGATGCGAGCGGGCCGTATCACCCAACCCTCAACGCGGACGGGCTTGGCAGCCGTGTCAGCGACCGAGTATTATTCGACCCGTGGCTGGCGAGCGCGGTCTTCCCGCCTGCCACGTATTCCATCAGCGGGCGAATCACCAAGGACTCCGCCATTGGAGATGGACTGCCGGGTGTGCTGGTGATGCTGCAAGGGGAAGTCCCGGATGACACGACTGCCATCACCGACGCCAACGGCTATTACAGCTTCAGCGGGCTGCTGAACGGGACCTACGTGGTTTCACCGGTGCTGGCTGGATACCTGTTCTCTCCGCCTTCGCTGACTGTGAACTTGGCTGGCTCCGATGCGCTAGACGTCAAATTCATTGCCACCATCAGCCCGGCCGAGGTGGGTTTCTCGGTCAACAGCCTGGATGTGCTGCGCCCGACCACATCCGTGAAAAAGTATTGCAGCTTTACCGTGACGATGGACAAGGCGCTTGGACCGGGAAAATCGGCCACGGTGGATTTCGCCACGGTGGATGGTACGGCGCTTGCCAACGTGGACTACATCGCCAGAACGGGAAAGCTGACCTTCTTATCCGGCCAGAGCCTGACGCAGCAGGTCAATGTCGAATTGAAGCTGAGCGACCTCGATGATCCCACTGAATTTTTCTCGCTCACGCTGAAGAATCCGACCAATGCTTACCTGTTGGTATCCAATGGCACCTGCACGCTCAGCACCGCGAAGCAAGTTTATTTGCCGATGATCAACAAATAAAGCGAATCGCGATGGAAGGCTGGTGAAGGGTGACGGGGCATTCAGGTTTGAAAACCCTTGGTCCCTTTGATCGGCCAATGGCAAAGCCGGCGGGAGACCGTTTGCTGCCCACAGAGTGCCGTGCGGCGGACGGGTGGGCGACGTGCCAATTTCACCCCGCAATATATGATAAAATTTATCATCAAATACTCGTAACCTGCGGTTTACCGGTAAAGGAGCATCTAAAATGAAGAAAATATTACTGACCCTGTTGATAGCCCTGGCGCTGTCCATGACACTGGCTTCTTCGGTGTTGGCAGCCGGACAAGCGCCGTCGGCCTGCCCGCCCAATTATGAACTGCATGCGGTTGGCGATCACCTGGATCACCCCGATCACCATATTGGCGTGGCGGTTGACCTGAACGGCAACGGCTTTTTATGTATGTTGCCGCTAGCGAACGGGCTGCACGTGCATGTTGACGATGTAATCCCATAGGACCCGATTTTTCACAGCACCGATATGCGCTCCGCAGCCCACAAGGTCTGCGGAGTGCATTATTATAGAGAGGTTGGATTGACTAATAGTTCTTGAGCAGACCTTGTGAAAGGATCAGCTATGAGTGGCGAACATCAACACGACCACGTTTCGACACCGCCGGTCCCTGAGCCTGTCGAAGGGGCTGGCGGCGAGCATGATCATTCCATGCACGAGCACGCCGGTCACGACCATGCTTCGACACATTCGGCAAGCTCAGTGCAAGCAAGCTCAGCGAGCGGAGAACCCGAGCACGTTTCGACGGGCCCAACGCAACGCGCTTCGACACCGCCGGTCCCTGAGCCTGTCGAAGGGGCTGGCGGCGAGCATGACCATTCCATGCACGAGCACGCCAGTCACGACCATGCTTCGACACATTCGGCAAGCTCAGTGCACGAGGGCGCGCACGGCGACGCTTCGACGAGCTCAGCGCACAGTGGACACCCCTCGACAGGCTCAGCGCACGAGGGCGCCCACGCGGACCACACCGGGCATGAAAATCTGTTCCGGCGCAAGTTCTGGGTGTCGCTGATCCTGTCGGTCCCGGTCATTCTTTACAGCATGGGCCTGCAGATGATGACCGGCTTGACCATGCCGGCCTTCCCGGGCAGTGAATGGATTGCGCCGGTCTTTGCGGTAATCGTCTTCTTCTACGGCGGGCTGCCCTTCTTGCAAATGGCGGTTCCGGAGATCAAAAACCGTCAGCCGGGGATGATGACCCTCATCTCGCTGGCCATTTCGGTGGCCTTCATTTACAGCGTCGCTACCCTTTTCCTGCCTGGCCAGGCCGATTTCTTCTGGGAGCTGGTCACGCTGATCGACATCATGCTGCTGGGCCACTGGATCGAGATGCGCAGCGTGCGCCAGGCATCGGGCGCGCTCAACGCGTTGGCCAAACTGATGCCCGATACCGCTGAACGGATTCTACCGGACGGCGGCCTGGAGACGGTGCGGGCGTCTCAACTGCGCATGGGCGATCGGGTGCTGGTGCGCCCGGGTGCCAGCATCCCCGCCGACGGCCAGGTGGTGGAAGGCGAATCCGCCGTCAACGAGGCCATGATCACCGGCGAGTCGAAACCTGTTGACAAAGTAGTGGGCACAAAGGTCATTGGCGGCGCGATCAACGGCGACGGCAGTCTGCGGGTGCAGGTCACCGCCACCGGCGACCAAACCGCCCTGGCAGGCATCATGCGCCTGGTGGAACAGGCGCAGATGTCCAAAAGCCGCACGCAAATCCTGGCCGATAAAGCTGCCGGCTGGCTGTTTTACGTCGCGCTGGGCGTGGCAGCCATCACTGCCGTCGCCTGGATCATCGCGGACGGCTTCAATATTGCCGTCATCGAGCGGGTGGCAACCGTGCTGGTGATCGCCTGCCCGCATGCGCTTGGGCTGGCGATCCCGCTGGTGGTGTCCATCACCACCGCGATCGGCGCTTCCAACGGTATCCTGGTGCGCGACCGGCTGGCGCTGGAAAAAATGCGCCTGGTCGATACCGTGCTGTTCGACAAGACCGGCACCCTGACCGAAGGCCGCTTTGGCGTGGTTGGGGTGGCAGCGGCAGACGGCTTCAAGGAAGATGACGCGCTGGCTCTGGCTGCGGCGGTGGAAGGCGATTCCGAACATACCATCGCGCGCGGCATCCGTGAAAGCGCCGAGAAACGCGGGCTGGCGTTGCCCGCGGTGCGCGACTTCGAGGCTATCAAAGGGCGCGGTGCTCAGGCGCACAGCGATAGTCACATGCTGTATGTCGGCGGTCCGCGCTTGCTGGAAATGCTCGCCACTCAGCTCCCGGAACCCCTGGCGCAATTTGAGCAGCAGGCCAGCGCCAAAGGTCAGAGCGTGGTTCACCTGCTGCAGTCCAACCATGACGGTTCCGGCGTGCAAGCCGTGGCTTCCTTCGCCCTGGCCGATGTGATCCGGTCGGAAAGCCGCCAGGCGGTCGAGAAATTGCACGAGATGGGCGTTCAGGTGGCCATGTTGACGGGTGACAGCCAGGCAGTGGCCAAAACAGTGGCGGATGAGCTGGGCATCGACACTTACTTTGCCGAGGTGCTGCCGGAACATAAGGATGCCAAGGTGAGCGAGCTGCAGGCTAAAGGTCGCAAGGTGGCGATGGTCGGTGACGGCGTCAATGACGCGCCAGCCCTGACCCGCGCGGACGTTGGTATTGCAGTCGGTAGCGGCACGGATGTGGCTGTCGAGTCGGCAGGGATCATTTTGGTGCGCAATAACCCGCTGGACGTGGTGAAAATCATCAAACTCAGCCAGTCCAGCTATCGCAAGATGATGCAAAACCTGGGTTGGGCGGCAGGTTACAACGTGGTAGCGCTGCCGCTGGCAGCCGGCGTACTGGCGTCAGTTGGCATCCTGCTCTCGCCGGCGGTCGGTGCTATACTGATGTCGCTCAGCACGGTGGTCGTGGCGATCAACGCTCAACTGTTGCGCCGTACTGCGCTCTAGTCCGCGCCTGCCGGAGGCAGTTTGACCCTTCCAGCATCCAATCCTGAAAACCTGACCTGGACCCGGCGGGTCTTGAATTTCCTCGGCCTGCGGCGCAGCATGGCCGCCATGCTGGTCATGGCGATTCTGGTCGGCATGGGCGAGAATATGGCCGAGCGCTTTTTGCCGGTTTATTTGCTTGCCCTGGGCGGCGGCGCGCTGGCGGTCGGCGCGCTAAACGGCATGGACAACCTGCTCAGCGCGTTGTACTCTTTCCCCGGCGGTTATCTCAGCGACCGGCTGGGATATAAACGCGCGCTGCTGGTCTTCAATTTGATCGCCATTGCCGGTTACCTGATTGTGATTCTGATCCCGGCCTGGTGGGCGGTGATTGTTGGCGCGGCGCTGTTCCTGTCCTGGTCGGCCATCTCGTTGCCGGCCACCATGAGTCTGGTGGCGGCGGTGCTGCCGAATCAAAAGCGTACCATGGGCGTGTCGATGCACTCGCTGGTGCGGCGCATCCCCATGGCGCTTGGACCAGTAGTCGGCGGGCTGCTGATCGCCTGGAAGGGCGACATCGTTGGCATTCGCTATGCCTTTATTGCCGCTCTGGCGCTGGCAGCGGTGGCGCTGGTGGTGCAGCAAATCTTTGTGGAGGACCACCCGAGCACTGTCAAAGCCGAGGCAAATCCTTTCAAGCTGCTCAACCACATGTCGGGCTCGTTCCGTGTGCTGCTGGTTGCCGACATCCTGGTACGCTTCAGTGAGCAGATTCCGTATGCCTTCATGGCCATCTGGGTGGTCAAAAACAACGGCCTGTCGCCGGTCACTTTTGGCGTGCTGACCACCATCGAGATGGTCACCGCCATGCTGGTATACATCCCGGTAGCCTACCTGGCTGACCGCGGCTCGAAGAAACCGTTTGTGGCGGTCACCTTTGGTTTTTTTACGCTTTTCCCGCTGGTGTTCATGCTGTCGCACAACTTCTGGATGTTTGCGGCAGCGTTCGTCATCCGCGGGCTGAAGGAATTTGGCGAACCGACGCGCAAGGCACTGATCATGGACCTGGCGCCCGAGGGGCAAAAGGCCGGTATGTTTGGGTTGTACTACTTGCTGCGCGACGTGATCGTATCGCTGGCAGCCTTTAGCGCCGGATTCTTGTGGAATGTGTCACCGCAAGTTAATTTCCTGGTCGCCTTTGGCTTTGGTCTGCTCGGTACGCTGTTTTTTGCCATCTTTGGCAGAGATGTTTCGGTACCGCAAAAGGAAGGTGCGCTATGAAATGGATTACCCGTTCGCATGTCCATGTTGACCGCGTGGCTTGCCCGTGGTTGATCACCCGCTTCATTGACAATGAGGCAGAGTTTCTGTTTGTACCTGCTAGCCAGATCGAGCAGGTCGCGCGTGAGAGCGGCGCCATCCCGTTCGATGCCCCCGGCGTCGAGTTGGGCCACCATGATGGACGCTGCTCGTTCGAGACCATTATTCTCCACTACGGACTGAAGGAGCCGGGGCTGCTGCGTCTGGCAAAAATCGTTCACGCTGCGGACATCGATGCCGACATCGACCTGGATCCGCTGGCGCGCGGAATTGAGGCCATTGCCACCGGCTTTAGTCTGCGTTTCCCGAACGACGAGGAGAACCTGGCGCTCCAGTTCGAGGTATATGACGCGCTGTATGCCTGGTGCCGGCTGGAGGTTGCCAAAGGCGAATAGCCTGCCCCTATCAGAAATCCGCCAAACCTTTTATCGAAACGGTGCTCGATCGTGCCGGCCCCCGCCCTGTGGGCGGAGATCGGCACGATCGAGTTATTCAGCCGGTGAAAGATATTCGCGATTGAGCCATGCCCGCAATAGGCAATACCGGGATAAAATCAATCCAAAGCGTATCCATGTGACGGTCAGGCTCCAGGATTTGGTGATGGATAAACCCCGCAGCAATCAAGAATGGTTCGAAGCGTTAAGCAACCAGGATGTTCAACAAGGGGAGGCGTTGGAGGAAATACGCCGGCTGCTTTTACGCGCCGCCCTTTATACCCTGGTAACACACCTGTCCGACTTGCAGGAAATGTCCGAGGAGGAGCGGTTGGCGCTGGCGGAGGAGTGCGCCCAGGAAGCGCTGATGGCGGTTTTAGCGCGACTCGGTGATTTTCGCGGGGATAGCAAGTTTACGACCTGGGCTTATAAATTTGGCGTCAACATTGCGCTTTCACGAGCGCGGCGCTGGCGCTGGAAACAGGTGTCGCTGGATGACCTGGCGGATGACGATGGTACCCTTAACTGGTTTCAGCGCGATGAACGCTTTCAGACTGCCGATTCCGAGCAACCCGTGCGCCAAAAGGAAGTGGTCGAGGTGATTCGCGAAGTGCTGCGTACCCAGCTTACGCCCCGTCAACGGCAAACCCTGAAGCTGATTGCCTTTGATGACGTACCGATGGATGTCGTTGTCCAACGCCTGGATTCCAACCGGAATGCGGTCTATAAGCTGCTGCACGATGCCCGGCTGAAAATCAAGCAGCAACTTGTCCGGCGCGGCTACGACCTGGCGGAAGTCATGGATTTATTTCAATAGGGTTGGTAAGATTTGTGGATTTACTGCAACGAATAGTAGAAGCGGTGAAATGATGAAAACAAATTTAGCGAAATTCGTCAGGCACGTTCATGATACCCAGGACACCGAGATCAGTTGTTCGGTATGTCTCGATCTGGTTTCGCAATATGTGGATCTGGAGATTTCCACCGGTGATGCAACCATCCAACTGCCGCTGGTAAAACAGCATTTGGATCAGTGCCTGGTGTGCTCCGAAGAATACCAGGTTCTTCACCAACTGGCAGTTCTGGAAGCAGAGCAGCGACTGCCAACTGACGAAGAGTTAATGAACCAATTAAAGAAATAATCTGAATGTCCATTCGATTGGCCTAAACAGAGCGGTAAACAGCACTGGAGTGAAAAACTCCAGTGTTTTTTATTTTGGTAAGAAATCTCCCTTTCGGGATACACATAGGCAGACGAAAAAATAAGGCATACCGAACCTAAAAAAGGAAACGAATAAAACGGTTTGCCACCAGCCTTAATGTTTACAGGAGGATGAGATGAAAAACAACTTCAAGTACTTAATTTCGGCGGTTTTAGTGGTTTTGATCGTTGCAGCGGGTCTGATGTCTGCAACCAGAGTTTCTGCGCACGAGAAAATGACAGCCGAGCAAACCGCTTTCCATGACGGAATGCGGAAATTATGGGAAGATCACATTACCTGGACCCGCCTCTATATCGTCAGCGCGGCGGCTGATCTACCCGACAAAGGCGCAACAGCCGGGCGATTGCTGCAGAACCAGGTGGACATTGGCAACGCCGTCAAGCCGTTCTACGGCGATGCGGGTGGCGATCACCTCACCGCGTTATTGAATGATCATATTTTGATCGCTGCAGCTTTGATTGACGCTGCCAAAGCCGGTGATTCAGTCGCATTTGCCGATGCGAACGCGCGTTGGTATGCCAATGCCGATGAAATTGCCACTTTTTTGAGCGGCGCCAACCCCGAAAACTGGCCGCTGGATGAGATGAAAGCCATGATGCGCACTCACCTGGATCTGACGCTTAAGGAGGCGGCGGCACGGTTAAATGGCGATTTTGCGGCGGATATCGTGGCTTACGATGAGGTTCATGTGGAAATATTGGAGATGGCGGATATGCTCAGCAGCGGGATCATCAACCAGTTCCCGAAGATGTTCAAATAATCGTCTCTCTTTACTTACACAACGTACCGGTCTACCTCTCAGAGGGCGGGTGACCGGCACGAATGAAAAAAAACCTCCCAAAACGGGAGGTTTTTTTCGTTAGCCCGCGCTGTCGTAGGCGGTACGCATCCAGGCAATCAACTCGGCATCGACCTGCTCAGGATCGGTCAGGTTGACTTTGTAATTACACATGCCGCCGGGGGGCAGCAGAATCAACCGTTCGGTGGGCTCGATGCCCTTCATGTTCAATCCCACTTCCACTCGTGTTTTGGTCGCCGGCCCGACCATGGCAAACTGCCGTTTGCGCCGCAGACTCAGGTAGGTCTTTTTGGGCGCAATTTCGAATTCGCCAAGGACTTCGACCATCTCCATCACCCGGTCGTGGATCGGGCGCAGGTCAGCTTTGGGCCCGGAGTACAGCTCGTCGACCACGTCCTCGTTGCTCAAACCGCGCGCCTCGACATTGTGTTTGGCATCGGATTTGAGCGCGAAGTGCACCAGGTATTGGCATCGCCATACCCCAACTGGAAGCGGTCGATGAGCATCTGCCGGATTTCAGCGTGTTTGGTCAGGCCGCTTTGCTGAATGAGGGCAGTCCATTCAGCCAGGGATTTGGAAGTTTTCTTCTCAATATTGTTGAGCTGAGTTTCAATAGCCTTATCGACGCTGCTCATCCTATCCCTCCCGGGGGTAATAATCCTGCACCTCTTTGACCGACCGTTCGACAAGCTTGCCCAATACTTTCAGGTCAATATCCGCTGCCGTTTTGATATACAAGCAGGATTTTCCGGTTTTATATTTCCCAAGTTTTGCCATTAAATCTGGATAGCGTTCAAAACCCATCGTGAAATAGATGGTCAAGTTTTGTTTGCGCGGCGAGAATCCGGTCAGGGCCATGTCGCCTTCATGTCCGGCAGCGTATTTGTAATGGATCGAACCAAACCCGACAATACTGTCCCCCCACATTTTGGGCGGATAGCCGGTGATTTGCTGCATAAGAGACAGGATGACGAAGCAATCTTGCCTTTTCTTCTCATCCTCTATGCGGTTCAGAAATTGTTCCACGCTCTGATCGTTTTCTTTGGTTTTTCGTTCTGCCATCCGTTTTTACCCCGCACTCTTGAATCTCGGGTTGCGCAGAATATTATACCGAATTTGTCAATAAATATTATACGACCCCGGCTACCTCGTATCCCAGGCGCTTAACCTCAGCTTTGATCTGTTCCAGGGTCAGGACTGCATCGTCATATTCCACCACCATCTGCTCCTTGCGGTAGTTGGCTTCAGCAAAGACAACCCCCTTGAGCTTGTCCTCGATGCGTTCCAGGTTCATGGAGCAGTTGGGGCATTCCATCCCCGTGATTTTTAAAGTAACTTTTCTTGCCATATTATCTGCTACAGGTCAAAAATGATCATCCCGCTGTACATACCCATGGAGCATGAGTATGGCATACGCATACCGGCTTCCTGGGGCGGGATTGCAATTTCGCGTACCCCGGTTGGGTCTAAAATTTCAAATAAATCCAGGGCCGGGATAATGAGCGCCAACGAGCAAGAACGAACATTTTTCGAAACCATTCGCAGTGTGACCGGTACGCCAGCTTTGGCGTGAATGACTGCGGGTTCATAGCTGGTGTTTTTGACCGTGACGGTGATGATCGTCCCGTCCCCCTGGTCAGCGGCAGCGCCGCCCAGAGTAAAACCGTTCGGTGCGGCCTGGGCGTTGGCCGGGCTGCCAAATATACCACTGGCCCAGCGTGAAAGACTCACCGGCGAGCCGGCCAGCGTGATGCCGCTGTCGATGGTCAGGATCGCCAGCACCAGGATAACTACAGCGACCGCGCGGGCAAAATTGCGCTCCAGCTTTTTACCCAACTGGGTGGCGAAGTAAGATACTGCAAAAAAAACCGGGCTGGTACCCAGGGTGAAGGCGAACATCAACGCCGCGGCCTGCAAGGGATTCCCCGTACTGAGAGCAACTGCCATCATGGCCTGAGTCACGCCGCAGGGGATCAGCACAGTCATAAACCCCAAAAATAGCGGGGCGGAAAGCGAAGAAGGCGACCCATCCGCTGCAGCCTTGCGCAACTTGCGGCGCAGAAAGGCGGGCGGTTCGAAGGCGAAATAGCGGAAAAAGGGATGCACGTTCAACATGCGCAGCCCTGAGCCGAGCATGAAAATGCCAATGGCGATTTGTAGAAAAGCGCGGGTGACCGGAGAAAGCTGGAACATTTGCCCCACCCAACCGAGCAAAAAACCGAGCAGGGTGTAGGCAGCTAGCTTGGCTACTAAAAAAGCCAAAATGGGCGCAGCCAGCTGTGAGCGTCTGGTGCTGGGTTTTCGCAAATCCCTACGTTGTTTGCGCGAGCGTACGGACATTTTTTGAACATCGGCCTCGATTTGACCGGCCAGCGAACTGGCTAGCAGCCCGCCTTGCACAGCCAGGCAGCTCAATCCGCCTGTCGTAAGGCCAGTAACAAAGGCAACCAGCAGATTTACCAAGAGACTCTCCGTAATTGTTTATCTGTTTTGTATAAGATACAAAAATGACTTGACCAGTCTATCATTTCTTGATTGTGAAGACTATAGGCCATATTGCCAGTATTTTATTTGTGGGAATGGCGGATCGTAAAGGCTACCTTTTCCTTTATGATAGTCGCTATCGAGTCAAATTTGTTATCCCTATCAGGAGATTCTATGAAGTTTAATCGTAAACATTCTGTAGTTTTAGCCCTGTCGGTTCTGATATTGGCGTTGACCGCCTGCACCGCTCAGACTTCCGGCGATTTTGCCAGCGTCCCGGCCGGCAAGGCGTACGCCGAAGGCAAGGAAATTTACTTCTCGCATACCGAGACATCCGACGCGGATATCGCGGCGATGTTGACGGATATGATGAAATCGCCGGTGCTGTACGTTCCCGCTCTGGCACAGGTGCCGGCTGAAGCGCTGGCAGATGTGTATGTCTTTGAAAATGGGCTGAAGGGCATGGGGCCGCTGGGCTTCCAGCCGGATGTTTTCAACAACCCGCCCGGTACCGACGGCTATTCGCCGTTGCGCCAGATTATCCTGGTTAAATGGAAGGACGAAGCCAAAGCCCGCGAGTTGAAGTCGGTGGCTGAAATCAGCACGGCAGAGACTGCAGGAGAAATCAGTACGACGATACCGGGAGTGGTGGTTAACATGCCGTTCATGGTGTGGGACGGCGGTAAGCGCTAATCGGATTACTGGCTATCAGGGCTGCTCTCCCCGGCAGCCCTGATTTTTATTTAACCGCCTGGCTGCGAGACGCGAAATCCTATTGTGATTTTGGGATGGAGAGGATAGGATTATGAATATAAAGATTCTTCGCCCTTTCAACCCGTTAGAAATAAATTTAGGAAGGTTCCCATGCGTACAGAAGCTGAAATTCTCGGCTTGATCCTCGAGTTTGCCCGCAACCAGGATGACATTCGAGCGGTGGTGATGAACGGCTCACGCGTCAATCCGAATGCCAAAAAGGATCCCTTCCAGGACTATGACATCGCTTGTTATGTGACGGACGTGGCTCCTTTTCGCGGCGACTTGCGAACCCTACATTTTTTCGGCGAGTTGATGATTTTACAGACACCTGAAGACATGGGCGATCCCGAACCGAACGATGATGGCAGTTATGCCTATCTGATGCAATTCATGGACGGCAACCGTATCGATCTCAGCTTTCATTCGTTGGAGTGCATTTCGCACATTCCACAGGATAGTTTGTCGCTGGTGCTATTGGACAAAGACAAAAGGATTGCTCCTTTGCCGACGCCCAGCGACCGCAGCTACCTGCCCGTGAAACCCTCCGCGAAAGCCTTTGCAGATTGCTGTAACGAATTCTGGTGGGTGACGCCGTATGCAGCCAAAGGGCTGTGGCGCGATGAACTGATCTATGCCCACACGGTGATCGATACTTTGATGCGCGGCGAGTTAATAAAAATGCTCACCTGGTATTTTGGCGTCCAGACCGGTTTCCAAAAACCGGCCGGGAAATTTGGCAAATATCTCAAAGCAGGTCTTGATAATGATCTGTGGCAGCAATTAGAGCGGACCTATGCGGATGCAAACCCGGAAAACACCTGGCAGGCGTTGTTTGCGATGGGAAGCCTGTTTCGCCGGGCAGCGCAGCGTGTGGCGGAAGCTTTTGGGTTTACTTACCCGGAACAGGATGATGAACGGGTCTGCGCCTTTATCCGGCGCATTCGCGATCTTCCACCAGATGCTAGAACGATATATTGATTGGATTGTTTTGTAGGGTACCCTTCCAGGTATGTCACTCTGCCCACACTCACAGAGTGTCCTTCGGGTGGGGCACTCTCCGAGTGAGCCTGGGCTTCGACAGGCTCAGCCACCGGTAGGAGGTGAGGGGTTTTTGCCTTCAGCAGGACAAACGAGGGCGACAAACCCATTGATATTTTCTCCCTGCGGGGGTAAGATACCCCCGTGAAATCCCCTGCTTTTCTTCTTGCGCTTCTCGCCGCCTTATTTTTCGGGGCTGCCACCCCGCTCAGCAAACCACTGCTGACCCGCCTGACCTCTTTTCAGTTAGCAGGCCTGTTATACCTGGGCGCTGCACTAGGCGTCGTTCTGCTGCTTGTGCGCGAACGAAAATTCACCCCGCCCTGGCGGATGGACCGCCGTAATGCGCTGCTCCTGCTGGGCTCCATCGTTTTCGGCGGCATCCTGGGTCCTCTGGCGCTGCTTGCCGGGCTGCAACTGGCATCTGCGGCATCCGTTTCCATGTGGTTGAACCTGGAAATGGTCGCCACCGCCGTACTCGGACATTTCATCTTCAAAGATCATTTGACACCCCGCAGTTGGATTGCAGCCGCCGGTATATTTCTGGCAGCCATCCTCCTGGCAGCCGGCGAGGGCGCGGCGGGCGTGCTTGCCGGGTTACTGGTGCTGGCAGCCTGCCTGAGTTGGGGCGTCGACAACCACGTCACCGCGTTGATCGACGGCATCACTCCGGCGCAGTCCACCTTTTGGAAAGGGCTGGCAGCCGGGGCAACCAACCTGATCATTGGTCTCAGCCTGGCGCCGCTGATAGGAACACCCCTCGAGGTGCTGGGCGGCCTGGGAATCGGGGTGGTGTCGTACGGTTTCAGCATTGTGCTTTATATTTCTTCTGCTCAGCAGTTAGGCGCCACCCGCAGCCAGTTGATCTTTTCCAGCGCGCCGTTTTGGGGAGTGCTGCTGTCCATCCTGCTGCTAAGCGAGACTTTCACCTGGCAACACGGCGCGGCTGCGGTTTTGTTTATTGCCTCGATTGCTCTGCTTTACCACGAGCAGCATGGGCACGCTCACCAGCATTTGGTACAGGAACACGAGCACCTACATAACCACTCCGACGGCCATCATCTGCACGTCCATGAGCAATACCCGGAAAACGGCTGGCATTCGCACGCTCACGTACACACCCCGCTGGAGCATGTGCACCCGCACTGGCCGGATTTGCACCACCGCCATGAGCACGTGCATGGCGATTGAGAATTAAGGGTGCGTGGTGCTTTCATCCTACATGAGGACGCATAAACCGCGAAAACCGGAAGCGCGCTGCGAATATGAAGACGTTGATCAGCGGAAATGGTGTGTTCAAATTCGGAATGCACCCCGCAACTCTGGCTTATAATATTCACGCAGTATTTCTATAACTATTTGCAAGTAAACCCCCGCAATCACAATTTAATCACAGGAGAATTTCATGGGGAAAATTAACCCAAAGCACGGCATTAGCACGCTGGTCAACCATGTTGCCGAAGAGGGGCATCCGCAGCACTCTCACATTGCGCCGATTTACCAGACATCTGCTTTTTCCTTCCCGGATGTCGCCACCGGCGCGGCGATTTTCAAGGGCACAGATCCGGGGTATACCTACACCCGCTTCAAAAACCCAAACCAGGTGCAACTGGCCGCCAAATATGCCGCGCTTGAAGGCCTGGACCTGCTGCGCGCCCAGCCGGACCGGCCGGTCGAAGAGATCGTCGCCGGGCAGGTATTCACCACCGGCATGTCAGCGATCACATCGGCCATCATGGCCACCCTCTGTCAGGGGCAGACTATCATCGCCCAGGAGGCGCTGTACGGTGCAACCTACGTGTTCCTGAAGGAATATGCACCGCGCTACGGCGTCAAGGTGGTCTGGCTGCACAATGTTGCGCCGGGTGATTGGGAAGCTGCCTTCGCCGCCAACCCGGAAGCAGTCATGGCCTATGCCGAGACCCCGGCCAACCCCACCATGGCCATTGTTGACCTGGCGGCAGTGGCGGAAATCGCCCACCGGCACGGCGCCTGGCTGTATGTCGATAACACTTTTGCCTCTCCGTACGGCCAACGGCCGTTGACGCTCGGTGCAGATGTTGTGCTCCATTCTTCCACCAAATACCTGGCCGGACACGGAGTTGTGGTGGGCGGGGCGGTCATCAGCAGCCATGTTGACTGGGTCAAAGGGCCGCTTTTTGGGGCGATCAAGAATTTCGGCGGTTCCGAGTCGCCGTTTGATGCCTGGCTGGCAGTTATGGGGCTAAAAACCTTTGAACTGCGTATGGAAGCCCATTGTAAAAATGCCATGCAGGTAGCACGCTACCTGGAAGCTCACCCAAAAGTCGAGCGAGTTTATTACCCCGGACTCGAATCGCACCCCGATTACGCCCTGGCCTGCAAGCAAATGTACTGCTTCGGCGGCATGATTTCTTTTGAGCTGCGCGGCGGCTTGGCGGCTGGTGAAACTCTGCTCAATCATGTGCGCATGATGACGCTGGCGGTCAGCCTGGGGAACACCGATACGCTCATTCAACACCCGGCTAGCATGACCCATTCCGGAATGCCGCGCGAAGAACGCCTGAAGGTAGGGTTGACCGACGGGCTGGTGCGGTTATCGGTTGGCATCGAAAACGTTGAAGACATCCTCGAGGACTTCGATCAGGCTCTGGCGTACGTCTAATTTAGCTTAGGTTCAGGCCGTGAATACCGATCCTGCGCCGCCCCGCCCAGATGCTGAGATTTCGCCGCGGATTGGGACACAGATCGATCTCAGGGCCCGGCCGGGCCAACGCTTGAGTTTGGAGGTCCAGGCTGGTCCACGCAGAGCGGTACGGGTTTTGTCCCGGGGACCGACAGGCTGGCGAGCAGCGTTGCGATCGGAACGGCTCTACGCCGGGTTCGGGCTGCTGCTGGCCGCTGCAGTGCTGCTGCTTGGATTGACGCGTTTCCCTGCGCAGGTCACCCCGGATGAAGTGTACCCAAGCCTGCGCGCCGTTGAATTGATCTGGAATGGTTTCAAGGGTGAAGACGGCGTCCTGCTGCCGGCTTTTTTACGCGGCAGCACCCCGTATGGATTGGGGACCGGCGTTTATTTGCAGGTGCTGCCCCAACTTTTCCGGCCGAATACCCTGACCTGGATTCGCGCCTGCAATGTTTTGTTAGGGCTGCTGGCCGGGCTATTATTGGCAGCCTGGCTGCGGTTTGGGCTGCGGCTGCGTCACAGTTGGGTGCTGCTTCCCCTAATCGCTGGCATGCCTGCCTGGTTTTATTTTTCACGCACCGGGCTGGATATTGCGCTGGCTGCCAGCCTGCTGATTGCGGCCTTGGGATGCTACGGATTTTACCGCTCCGGGCGACTCGGGTTCATTTACGGCGCAGTCGTGCTGGCCATGCTGGCGTTTTACGCTGCGCCCGCCGCGCGCCTGGCGGTTCCAACGGCAGTTTTGCTGCTGACGCTTCTGGATTGGCAGTATCACCACTCCCATTGGCGGCTGGTGCGACGCGCGCAGATTTTGACAGCAGCGCTGTGTCTTCCGCTGATCATCTTCCTGCTGCGCCATCCGGATGGGATGCTGCAGGAGCTGGCAGCATCCGGTAGCTATCTGGTTTCGAACATCAGCAACTGGCAAAAGGTTGGCCAATTCTTTCTGGCGCTGTTGAATACGGTCAATCCCATTGCCTGGCTAGTCGCAGACCCGAACCTACCGGTAGTTTACCGCATGGGGCCGTACCCGCCGTTTCCTTTGCTGTTGGCGCCGTTCACAATATGGGGCGGCTGGTTAGCCATCCAGCGCTTCCACCGACACGAGTACCGCCTACTTTGGATTGGATTGCTGTCAGCGGGTGTAGGCGCGGCGCCTTTTGGTGGGAAATTGCCGCATTTATTGTTCGCAGCGCCGCTGCTGGCCGCATTTGCAGTGATCGGGCTGCATGCAGGGCTGGAGTGGCTTACCCATCGCTGGCAAAAGATGCCCGGCTGGTTGCCTGCCCCAGCTTTGCTGCTGGCGGCGGGTGGAGGTAGTTTAATCCTTTTGTTCAACGCGCTGACCGGCAGCCGGAACTGGCTGCAAGATTACGGTCGCGAGGGGCTGCAATTTGGCGCGCCGCAAATATATGGGACAGCACAGGCTTATGCCAAAAGCCACCCGGACCGCAGCGTGCTGGTCTGGCCTGAATGGTCAACCGACCCGGATGCGCTGCGCCGCTTCTTCGCGCCTTATCATTTGGAGTGGATCCAGAACGGCTTTTTGGATCCCTTCTTATACCGGCGCGACCCGGCAATTGGTCAGTATGCTTTCCTGCTGCCTGCCGACAAGTACGAACAAATCCAGTCCAGCGGTAAGTTTGACATTGTCCCCATTGAATCGATTCCCTATCCCAACGGGCAGCCCGCTTTTGCTCTGGTGGAACTGGCGTACTCCCCGCAATTCGAACGGATTCTGGCGCAGGAATCCGCGGAGCGCCGCGCTCTGGTCACCGGGGAAGTACAGCTTGGCAATGAACCGGTCACCGTGCGGGTTTCAGCGTTGGATATCGGTGTACCGGCTAATCTGTTCGACAACAGCCGGGTGAGTCTGGTGCGGACGGCGGCGGCCAACCCGCTGGTGGTCGAACTGATCTTCCCGCAGCCTCGCTACCTGCGAGGTGTACTGCTGCTGTTGGGCGCCGAACCGATTAATGTCACGGCTATCCTCAACCCCGGCACTGGCGGCAAACCGCTAATTTATTCGTTGCAGACGAAAGCCAGCGATACAATGAAAGAAGCGCAGGTGGACTTCGATGGCGCGTACTTGGTTTCGTCCCTGCGGCTGGAGGTGCTGGACGAGGAAGCAGGCGAGCCAGCCCATGTCCATTTATGGGAGATCCAACTGGTCGAGCCGCTGGAATAGCGCAGGTAAAATTGGTTCGAATATTGCACCATTTGTCTGCTGTAATTTGGTGAAATCATCTGTAGTTTCAACGACTCTGGCCCAGTTAAAGGGATGACATATGGCAGAACTCAATAACGGACGAGAAGGCGAGCTTTACCTTGGTGTGGTTTTCGACTTAAATCGTAAGGAATCCCCTCAGGGAGTCATTACTCGCAAAAATGTCGCCATGAACAGCGACCTGGGACTGCTGTGGGCTGAGATATCATTTTTGGTTGGCCCAAAAACCATCTTCAGTCAAGACGTCTTGCTGCATTCCAATGACATCCGGCGGTTTACCAGCCAGATGATTCAAATTATCGAAGCGCCAGCCCGCCTTTATGGCTTGCCTAATGAACGCCGTACGGAAAATGGGCTGGAACGCGAACTAAGCTTAAGCATTACCAGCCCGGAGTTGATCTGGCGCATCCATCAAAGCGTTTATTTGCCGGGAAGCATGCATAAGATTTTTGATTTCCCACAATCTGATATGGATGAGTTGACCATCAAGCAGGCGCTGGCGGAAGCGTTCAATCAGGAGCCGGACAGCGATTTTGTGCGCGAACAATACACAGCACTGACTGAAATTTCATCCGGCTATGAGTTTCTGGTGGCTATCGACGCGGGTATCGCCCGCGGATCGCAGACAGTACGTGGCGAAGGCCCGGCGATGTTCCTCGAACCGGATCAGGAGCGCTTGCTGCATTTTATGCGCGATTTACGCTCCGAAGCAGAGATGGCGCTCTTGTTAGGTTAATTTCCAGCGATGGACCTGGGCAAACCAGGTGCCTTGCACTATTCTCCAGCTTATCTGCGATATTCTCCATTAAATTGGTCCTTTTTGACATTAAGTGCGAGGCACCCTGAGTAATATGAGGAAAATATCCGCCAAACGTCAACCGATGAGTGGATGAGTCTCAATAGTCTTTCTGCAGCGGGAATGTTACAATATCTTCGTTAACCATCTTCTGTGGAGGGACAATTTGACACCAGTGATCAAAATTGCCGTGCCAATGGCTGGTTTTGGTACCCGCATGCGCCCGCATACGTGGAGCAAAGCCAAACCATTGATTGCATTGGCAGGAAAAACCGTGCTGGATTATGTTTTGGAACAGTTCGAGACGCTGCCGGATTCGCTGGAACGGGAATATGTCTTCATTGTGGGTCCCAACCAGTTGGACCAGATCAAGGCGCACATGCTGGAACAGCATCCTCTAAAACGGGTGCATTACGTGGTTCAGGAGGTTATGCGCGGCCAATCGGATGCGCTCTACCTGGCGCGCGAATACCTGACCGGGCCCATGTTGATGGCGTACTCCGATACGATGATCGAAACAGAACTATCCGAAATTGCCAGTGAAACGGTGGATGCTCTGGCCTGGGTACGCTCGGTGGAAGACCCGCGCCGTTTTGGCGTGGCACAGATGAGCAGTGACGGCTGGGTAACCCGCCTGATCGAAAAGCCCAAGGAAATTGACAATAAATTAGCCCTGGTCGGGTTTTATTACTTCCGGCGGGGAGAAGATCTGATGGCGGCGATTGAAGAACAGATACGCCGCAACCTGACTGTAAAGAATGAGTTCTTTCTGGTAGACGCCATCAATATCATGCTGGAAAACAGCGCCAAGATGCGTACCCGGAAAGTGGATGTCTGGCTGGATGCGGGCATCCCGGAGGCATTACTGGAAACAAACCGCCACTTGCTTTCTCACGGTTACGCGAATTCTGCTGACCTGGGACTGAATAAAAACCTGGCGATTATCCCGCCGGTGTATGTTCACCCAAGCGCTCAAATAAACGCCGCAGTAATTGGGCCGAATGTATCGGTTGGCGCAAATTGTGTAATTGAGCGCGCAATTATCTCCGATTCGATACTGGAGGATGGAGTCATGGTGTCGGATTGCGTCCTTACCGGCAGCTTGCTTGGCCGCGATGTCCAGGTGGAGGGTAAGGCTGAAGCGCTCAACCTTGGGGATAATGCATGGATGAAGAAGTAAGCTTCCAGGTCGAATGCCATTCGGGCTTTGAATATGCCGAACGGCCAGTTACGCTGATCCAAGGCGGTCAGCGCCTGGAGGTCGAGGTGGTCGAGGACCGCTGGCGCATCCCGGGCGGCAAGTGTTTTCGGGTAAAGGTAAAAGACGGTCGGCGGTTTGAACTTTTTTATGGCGAACTTTATGATGAGTGGCGTGTGAACGAACTATAAGGAAAAATAATGGCTGCTAATCTAAATCCTGATCCGGTAACCCTGCAAGACCAAGGAGCAAAAATGCGTGAGTCTTACATTTCTCAGCGAGTGGCTTCACTGAAACCCTCCGGCATTCGCCGCTTTTTTGATATCGCCGCCACGATGAAAGAAGTCATCTCGTTGGGGATTGGCGAGCCGGATTTTGACACGCCCCAACCGGTCATCGATGCCGGCGTCCGGGCGCTGAAAAATGGGGCTACCCATTACACTTCCAATGCCGGCATTCTTGGGCTGCGCAAGGCGTTATCCGCCAACCTGGAACGGTTGTACGGCGTCAGCTACGACCCAGTGGAAGAGATGATTATCACCGTTGGCGGCTCCGAAGCGCTTTACCTGAGCGCGACCGCGCTGCTGGACCCCGGCGACGAAGTTATCATTCCCACCCCCTGCTTTGTCGCATACCAGGCCGAGGTGTTCATGGCGGGTGGGGTACCGGTCGAGATCCCGTGCCACATGGAAGACAATTTCAATATCGATCCGGTGCGCATCGAAGCGGCGGTAACCCCGCGCACCAAGGCCATATTGCTGGGATTTCCGAATAACCCGACCGGCGCGGTGGCGACCCGTGAACGGCTGCTGGAGATTGCGCGCATTGCTGAGAAATATGACCTGATCGTCATCACCGATGAAATTTATGATCGGCTGGTGTATGCCGGTCACCAGCACGTTTGCTTCCCGACCCTGCCGGGCATGCGCAATCGCACCATCCTGCTGGGCGGCTTCTCGAAGGATTACGCCATGACCGGCTGGCGCATCGGTTATGCTTGCGGGCCGACCCATTTGTTGAAAGGCATGCTGCGCATTCATCAATACACGGTCATGTCCGCGCCAACGGTAGCCCAGGAGGCGGGGATTGTGGCGCTCGAAGACCGGGATGAATCCGTCATGATGATGGTGGAAGAGTACGACCGCCGTCGCAAATTAATCGTGCCAGAGTTCAACCGCATTGGTCTGCCGACGTTTGAGCCAAAAGGCGCCTTCTATGCTTTCCCCAAGGTCAGCGTCACCGGACTGGATGATGAGACCTTTGCCAACCGGCTGCTGCAGGAAGAGCATGTGGCCATGGTGCCAGGAGTTTCATTTGGCGCCGGTGGAGAGGGATTCTGCCGCGCATCCTATGCCACGGCGTACGAAAAAATCGAGGAGGCGCTGCGCCGCATCGAGCGCTTTGTGAACCGGCTGTAACCGGTGAATTAAATTGTAAAGATGGGGTATTTTTTTGAGGGGTTGGCAACTCAATTGAGATGCTATCGCTAGGGCACCCAATGGTTCCATTTTCCGGGTTACAATTAGGTTTTGTACATCCCGCAGCTGAAAGGTGACCCATGGCTGACCCGAAATGGCTGAGTTGGGTGCAGCAAGTCCAGGCGTTGGCGCAGGACGGCCTGGCTTACTCTCAAAACCCTTTTGATCTCGAACGCTATCACGCGCTGCAATCCGTCGCGGCGCGCATCATTGCCGAATACTCCACCCAGGATTTTGAAAAAGTGGACGGGTTGTTCACCCAGCAAGCGGGTTATGCCACCCCAAAACTGGACTGCCGCGGCGTGGTCTTCCGCGATGGCAAGCTGCTGCTGGTCAAAGAACTGGCCGACGGCGGCTGGACGCTGCCTGGCGGCTGGGTAGATGTTGGCGAGCCGCCTTCGCTGGCGGTCGAGCGCGAAGTGTGGGAAGAGTCGGGTTACCGCGTCAAAGCACGTAAACTGCTGGCGCTGGATGACCGTTCCAATCCGCGCCATGCGCATCCCCCTTATATTTTTCACACCTATAAGATGTTTGTGCTGTGCGAACTGATCGGCGGGGAACCTGCCGTCAGCATCGAAACCGGCGGCGCTGAATTTTACAGCGAGGATGAGATCCCAACGCTCTCGATCATGCGCACCTCCACCGAGCAAATTCAACGCATGTTCGCCCATTATCGCAATCCGCAGCTGCCCTGCGAATTCGACTGAACCGTCATTTTATGCAAAATCGCCCCCCAACCCAGCAATGGATCACCATGCTGCTGGTTTTAACCGCAGTTATATTGGCAACCGCCTGCCAGCCCACTGGCGAGCCACCGGTTGTTCCAACGGATTCGACCTCACAGGTCGAAACATCCGTTGAACTGACCCAACCCGCGCCTGAAAGCACGCCTACCAGCCTGGCGCCAAGCGCAACACCGGCTTACCTGGTGCCGCTGGCGGAACTGAATGGGCAGAAAATCATTTTTTCACACCCGTGGAGCGGCGAAACTGCAGATTTGATCGACCAAATGGTCGACAGCTTCAACCAGAGCAACGAATGGGGCATTCACATTATGGTGCGGCGAGCCGGTTCGAGCATGGCGTTGGCAGATCGGGTCGAAGGTGACAAATTGAACGCAGATTACCCGCAGGTAGTAGTTGCCCCCTCCGAGCACCTGCTTTCCTGGCTGGAAAACGGCGGTTTGGTACGTCCACTCAACGACTTGATCGCCGACCCTTATTTTGGTTTGACCGAGCAGCAGCGCGCTGACTTCCCCTTGGTGTTCTGGCAGCAAGATCAAGCGGGCGGCAGTCAGGTTGGCATCCCGGCGCTGCGCGACATCCCGGGCATTTTCTATAACACAACCTGGGCGGCCGAGCTGGGTTTTACCGAACCGCCGGCCACCGCGGATGACTTCAAGACCCAGGCTTGCGCGGCAGCATTTGTCAACGGCCACGACCGCTTCGCCGCCAATGACGGCACCGGGGGTTGGATAGTAAATACCGATGGGCTGGTGGTATATTCCTGGCTCAAATCTTTTGGGTTGGAAGGCGAGCTGGCCGGCAACCCGTTGCAATTCCATTTCGATCAGCCGGTGACGCAAACCACTTTTTCCTTTGTCCGTTCCTTGGTGGATGAAGGCTGCGCCTGGTTCTCGCGAACGACCGCATCCAATGAATATTTTGCCAACCGGCAAGCCCTGTTCTACACCGGCAACTTGACCGATCTGGCTTTGCAGGCGAAGACCAACTCCCGTTTGGAAAGCCAGGACAGTTGGACGATTCTGCCGTTCCCGGATGGCAACCGGCCAGTGACCGTAGCCAGCGGTTTGTCCTATGGGGTGCTGCGCAGCAGCGCAGCCCAGGAGACAGCCGCCTGGTTATTCGTGCGCTGGATGAGTCAACCTGAAAACAGCGCCAGGCTGCTGGCGGTTGGCGGCGGTTTGCCGGTCAGCACGGCGGCTGCTGAATTAGCCAGGACGCAAATGGACAGTAATCCGCAATGGGCGCTGACCCTGCAATGGATTCCAACCATGCAGTCCGCGCCGCCGGTTGCCGGCTGGCGCATTGCCCGCTTTGTGCTGCAGGATGCCTTCTGGCAGTCGCTGCAGAGTTATGTGCCGGTGGAAGATTTCCCATCGATTCTCGAGCAACTCGACGCGACAATTGTCGAGGTACAAGCTCAACAGGGGCAATAGCTGGTTACATAAAAATTGGCAGCCCGGTCTGGATGGCTCGCAGGTTGCTTTGGGTGGGACAATCTGCGATTGAGCCTGTCGAAGGGCAGTTCGCCGTACTACCGGGGCTTCGACAGGCTCAGCTACCGGGATAACAGCCACAAAAAAGAGGCGACAACAGGAAAGCGAAGACACCCGATCAAGGATGTCACCCTGCCCGCAGGGCACTCTGTGAGTGAACGAAGTGAAGGGTCTCTTTGTAAATTTTTTAGATCCTTCGCCTGCGCGGTGCTCCGGCTCAGGATGACACAAAAACCTCCGCCATTTTGCTCTGTAAAATGGGGGAGGTTGGAGGGGGTGAGGCGACGACGGGATTTGAACCCGTGATCAGGGTTTTGCAGACCCTTGCCTTGCCACTTGGCCACGTCGCCTGGAATGCCTGGATTTTAGCGTACAAAGACAGTTTGGTCAAGGAAAGCCCACCACAGGAAAGCCCACCACTGAGCCCTCAACTACCCCGTTCGGGGTTAGAATCAACCCATCCTGCAATCATGCATATCCTGACCAACCTCACACAAAACAAAATCATTGCGCTGCTGCTGCGTTTCCTGGCAGCTATTTTGACTATTGCTGCCATCACCCTGGTGCTCCAGGCATTCAAACCCGAATGGACCAACCAGGTCATCGTCTTGATCTACCTGCTGCCGGTGATGCTCAGCACGGTGCTTTGGGGGCTTGTTCCTGGCATTCTGGCGGCTTTCCTGGCATTTTTGGCCTTCAACTACTATTACCTCGTACCGTTGAATACCTTCCAGGTACATGCCACCCAGGATTTAATCCTGCTGACCATCTTCCTGATCGTGGCAGTGGTACTGGCGCAACTGATCGGCCAGGCCAGGCAGGGTGAACGGCTGGCCCGCAGCCGCGAGTGGGAGGCCACCCGCATGTATGAGCTGATTTCAGCGCTGGCGCCCCTGCAAGATATTTCGGCAGTGGCCCAGGCGCTGGCCGACCGCACCCGCGAAGCATTCGACTGCACGCAGGTCGAGGTGACAACGCTGGAGAAGAAAGGCGATCCCTCCATTACCGCCCGGGCACCGGAGTCTGACTCAGTCAATCTGGCCCCAACTGCCCGCATCCGAATCGAAACGGCCCGCGAGAAAGAAGGCGAATTGCGCCTGTGGTTGGCGGAAGGAAATCTGTCGGCAGAGGAACAGCGCCTGCTAGCGGCCTTTGCCAGCCAGGGGGCGCTTTCCATCGAGCGTATCCGCCTGGCGCGCGGCGAGAAACGCTCGCGGCTGTTGGAAGAGAGCGATAAACTCAAATCGTCTCTGCTTAATTCGGTTTCCCATGAGCTGCGCACACCGTTGGCTGCCATCAAAGCCTCCGTATCCAGCCTGCGCAGCCAAACGGTGGATTGGAATGCCCCGGAACGCAGCGAGTTACTGGCGACCATTGAGGAAGAGACCGACCACCTCAACCTGCTGGTCGGCAACCTGCTGGACATGTCGCGCATCGAGTCCGGAGCGCTCAAGCCGCACCGCACCTGGAACGCCCTCAGCGAAATCGTCTGGGGGGTGGCTGGCAAAATGCGCACTCAGTTGCAAGATCACCAGTTAATGATCAACCTCCCTGGTGATCTGCCGCTGGTACCGACCGACTATGTCATGATCGAGCAGGTGTTTATCAACCTGCTCAGCAACAGCATCAAATACGCTGCACCTGGCACCCGCATCGAGATTTCAGCCGGCACAGAACTTGATTTTATGCACGTCCGGCTGGCCAACCAGAGTCCGCCGGTTCCCGAGGATCATCTGGCGCTTATCTTCGAGAAATTTCACCGTATCACGGCAGCCGACCGCGTCACCGGCACGGGCCTGGGCTTGTCGATCTGCAAGGGGATGATCGAAGCGCATGGCGGGAAAATTTGGGCAGCTAACGAGCCCGGCCGCTTTGTCTTTCATTTCACTCTGCCGCTGACCCTGGACGGCGCACTGCCGGATTCCCCGCGGGAGATCGACAATGGATAAAGACCCCACCATCCTGCTCATCGATGACGAGCCGCAGATTCTGCGGGCGCTCAAAACCATTCTGGCAGCCAACCATTTTAAGGTGGCTTTGGCGGCTACTGGCGAACAGGGGATTGCCATGGCAGTGGCGCAGCCGCCGGATTTAATCATCCTTGACCTGACCCTGCCTGATATGGATGGCATCGCTGTCGCCGAGGCGGTCCGTGAATGGTCGCGCGTACCCATCATTGTGCTGTCGGTGCGCGACAATGAAAAGGATAAAGTCGCTGCGCTGGATAAAGGCGCAGATGATTACCTGACCAAACCATTCGGCATCGAGGAACTGTTGGCGCGTATTCGGGTGGCGCTGCGGCATTCCGAGCAGGCAATTGGCAACAAGCAGAGTATCATCAAAGCCGGACCCGTAACGGTTGATCTGGCCCGCCATGTGGCAACCATGCGCGGCGAAGAAATCCGCCTGACCGCGACCGAATTCAAGCTGCTGGCTTACCTGACAGCCCATGCTGACCGGGTACTAACCCACCAGGCCATCCTGACCCAGGTGTGGGGCTTTGAAGACTTCGATCACGTTGAATACCTGCGAGTGTACGTTGGTCAATTGCGTAAAAAGCTGGAACAAAACCCAGACGATCCGCAACTTATCCTGACCGAGCCGGGGGTTGGTTATCGGTTTAAGGCCGGAGAATAATCTTTATATTTTCTTTATAAGTCTGTTCGCTTTTTTGTGACCAATTTATACCCTTGGAATACACTCTCCTATGTAATTAAAGGAGTGTGTTATGAATTCAGAAAAAGGACGACCTGCACGCCTGATTGTGCTCTTGCCGGAAAGTCTGACGGAGAACCTGGAATTTGCCCAGAAAATCCACTGGATGGCTGCTCGGGCACAAAATGACGTCTTATATTTGACGCTACTGGATAATCCAGACAACTTGTTGACCGCCCAACGCGGGATTGCGACGATGAAAGCGGTAACCGAGTCGAATTTGATCCGTGCCGGATCGGTTACGGCGCCGGCTGCCCACTGGTTCGAAAAGCTGCAGGAGATCCTGCGCCCGGGCGACACCATTGTGTGTCATGTCGAGCAGGTGGTCAAGCATGGGTTTATGAAGACGGTTGCTATGCCGGAGTACCTGGCGGGAATTTTGACTGCGCCAGTGGTCACGGTGGAAGGTTTTTACTTTCCCCAGCACGCAATCATTAAAGGCTGGATAAGCGGTTTGCTTTTCTGGTTGGGAGCGCTGGTGATTCTGGCTGGTTTCACCTTCCTGGAACTGCAGGCGGATACGGCATTCCCGGGTTTTGCTCATAAATTGGTTTTAGGAGCTATTTTGGTGATTGAATTTGGCGCGTTCTGGCTCTGGAGCCAGATCGTTCGCCGGTAATCAAGGATCTCTACCGCCAGGGTTATTCGAACATCCCTGGATTTAATTTTGAAAAAGGTATTTTAAAGATGAGATTGGAAAGTAATTTAGGCACAACGGTCATCGAACAGGACGTCAAACATACACCGCGCAATAACTGGCACCAGTGGTTGATCGGCCGCCCGCTGCAAACTGCGGATGCGCCGCATCAGACCATTGGAAAGACTGTTGGCCTGGCAGTCTTTGCCTCCGATGCGCTTTCATCTACCGCTTACGCCACCCAGGAAATCATGATGATCCTGGCGATCGCAGGCAGCGGCACTCTGGGATATGTATTTCCCATTTCGATCGTCATTGTTCTTCTCATGGCGATTGTGACCATATCGTACCAGCAAACCATCCATGCCTATCCTGGCGGTGGTGGCGCGTATATTGTCGCTCGCGATAACCTGGGTGAGTTACCCGCGCAAACCGCCGGAGCCGCCCTGTTAACCGATTACATTTTGACCGTCGCCGTTTCGATTTCTGCCGGGATCGCGCAAATTACTTCGGCTTTTCCTAATCTGTATCCTTTTCGCGTTGAAATTGCCGTCGCAATGGTGTTTATGATCATGCTGGTCAATTTGCGCGGGGTAAAAGAATCGGGCATCGCCTTCGCCATCCCGACTTACTTCTTTGTAATATCCATGGTCCTGACCGTTGGGGTGGGCTTTTTCCGCTTTCTGACCGGGTCGCTGGGTACGGTGGTCAACCCGCCCGCGTTTTCGGTTGAAGGCGCTGTTGGCATGGTAACGCCATTTTTGCTGCTGCATGCCTTCGCCAGCGGTACGGCTGCACTAACCGGAATCGAAGCCATCTCCAACGGGATCACTGCTTTCAAAGAGCCGCGCAGTAAAAATGCCGGCATTACGTTGGTTTGGATGTCTGGCATCCTTGGCACTCTGTTCCTTGGAATCTCATTCCTGTCAGGTAAAATCGCGTCTGTTCCCTCTGAAGCAGAGACGATTATTTCGCAACTAGCCCGAACGGTGTACGGTGGGGAAGGATTTTTGTATCTGGCATTAATTGCCGGTACTGCGGTTATCTTAATTATGGCAGCCAACACCGCCTTTGCCGATTTTCCACGATTGGGTGCCTTACACGCAGGGGACGGCTTTTTGCCGCGCCAGCTTACTTTCCGCGGCAGCCGACTGGTTTACTCGCGCGGCATCGTTGCTCTGGCAGTGATCGCCTCCCTGCTGATCGTGGCATTCCAGGCCAGCGTCACGCGCCTGATCCCGCTGTACGCAATCGGCGTATTCCTCTCCTTTACCCTGTCGCAGGCTGGCATGGCGCGCCGCTGGTGGAAATCGGGACATCTCAAACCGGATGAGCAAATTGTGGAACCTGGGTCGATTGTAAAATATGATAAGAATTGGAAAGTAAAGTTGATTATCAATGGCCTAGGCATGGTTTCAACATTTATTGTTATGATCGTATTTGCGGTCACTAAATTTATGGATGGAGCCTGGATAATTATCGTTTTGGTTCCCATTTTGGTAACCATCTTTTTTACGATCCATCATCATTACAAATCGCTGGCCAAAAACTTGTCTCTTGATAATTACAACACACCTATGCGCGTCTCGCACAACCGGGTGGTGCTGCTGATCGCCGGCGTCCATCGCGGTACTCTGGTAGCGCTGGCGTATGCTCGGTCGCTTTCGGCGGATGTGACGGCGGTGCATGTCTCCATCGACCCGCTTGAATCTCAAAAGGTGGTCGACAAATGGAACGCTTACGGCGAAGGCACCCGCCTGGTGGTGCTGGACTCGCCCTACCGGCTCTTCATTGAACCCTTGATGGCTTTTATCGAAGCCCTATTGAAAAACCGGCAGCCCACAGAAGTATTGACCATCGTGGTGCCGCAATTCGTTACACCTCACTGGTGGGAGAACCTGTTGCATAACCAGACGGCGTTGATGCTGCGCTTCGCGCTGCTGTTCAAGCAGGGACTGGTGATTTTGGAAGTGCCGTATAACGTGTAAATCCGCCGCAATATAATTGATTTCATCCTTCCAGGTGTCCCAAAACGCCTGGGTTTCCACGGCAGCCCCTACCGCGGAAAGGGGCACGGTTCAGCCATCGCAGATGCGATCGGACATCGTGCCCTAAATTTTATAATGGTTGGGAAAACAAACCTTCTAATGAAACGCTAATCGAAGAACTATTGACATCTCTATACCCTTAAACTATATTTGTACATAGACATCATGAGATATATATAGGAAAGCATAGATCTGCATGGTCGACAATTCCCCCTGGCTATCCCTATCTGAAGCTGCTCAATTGCTTGGCGTCCATTTTACCACCTTGCGCCGTTGGACGAACGCTGGCCTGGTGGAGCATATCCGCACGCCTGGCGGTAAAAGAAAGTATACCCGCAAAGCGATTGAGGAATTTCTGGAACGCCACCGGAGCCAGGTTTCGAATCCCCTTGTGCTGCATCAGTTCACATCCAAATTGGTTTCCAAAACGCGCGAGGAACTTCGCACCAGTGATATTCCTGACCAGGCCTGGTACCTTCAACTGAGTGAAGCACACCGCCTGCAAATGCGGAATTCGGGCAATCGATTGATTGCTCTCCTTTTCCAATACTGCGCTCGTGATGCAAATGGCGATGTCTTTCTTAAGGAAGGCGATCGGATCGCCCACGAATACGGCCGGTTTTGTTTTTCAGTCGGAATGACGCTGGCAGAATGCACCCGGACGTTCTTGTTTTTCCGTAGATCCATGCTCAACTCAATCCACGAAACAGGAACACTTCAAGGCATGGCTGACGTGGACAGCCATCAACTTTTCCAGAGAATGGTCTATTTTTTGGATGAGATTACGGTCGGCATGGTTTCGGAATACAGCAATCCCTAAAACAACCCCCATCTGAACAGGTAAATGCAATGCAGCTTATCCGCCAACCTTTGTATGATCTGAAAACTCGCCCTTTTATGGTGATTTGGGAGACGACCCAGGCTTGCGATCTGGCCTGCAAGCACTGCCGGGCTGAGTCTCAGCCCGAACACAACCCCAACGCTCTGTCCTTCGAGGAAGGGAAAAAACTCATCGACCAGGTGGTTGACCTGGGTAAACCTCACCCGCTGTTTATCATGACCGGCGGGGATCCCTTCAAGCGCAAGGATATTTTTGATCTGACGGATTATGCCGCCCGACAGGGGCTGCCAGTGGCGCTTTCTCCGTCGGGCACGCCGCTGCTCAACATAGGCAACCTTGCTCGACTGCAGGATGTCGGCTGCAAGGTCATTTCCCTCAGTCTGGACGCCAGCACGCCCGCTGCGCATGACGCCTTTCGCGGTGTGGCCGGATCTTACGATTGGACAGTCAACGGTTGGAAAACGGCGCGTGAAATCGGCCTGAAGCTGCAGGTCAATACGACGGTCACCCGCTACAATCTGGATGACTTACCTGATATGTTTGCGTTGGTCCGCTTTTTGGGCGTCATGACCTGGAGCCTCTTCTTCCTGGTACCCACCGGCCGTGGGTTGGCGGCGGATGAAATCTCGCCGGAAGATTACGAAGCGGTGATGAACTTCCTCTACGACGCATCCAAATACGTCAGCCTCAAAACCACTGAGGGCCACCATTACAAGCGGGTCGTCCTGCAGCGGGCATACCTGGAAGCCAACGGCCTGCCGGTGGAAAAGTACATGCAATTGAACGATACCTACTACCGTTTGAGCGCAGCGCTCCACAAGCACCTTGAGGATGGCCCTGTCCCGCTCATCGAACCGGATCGCATGCGGCGAACGCCGCTCCATGTCAATGCCGGCGACGGGTTTGTGTTCATCTCGCTGTTGGGCGAGGTATTCCCTTCAGGTTACTTGCCGCTCAGCGCTGGAAACGTCCGCACGCAAACCCTGAAAGAAATTTATCAGGAAAGTAACCTCTTTAAATCATTAAGAAACAAGGACGCGTTAAAAGGCCGCTGTGGAGCATGTGAATATCGATATGTCTGCGGCGGGTCGCGGTCGCGCGCATTTGCTACTGCAGGAGATTATCTGGCGGAAGAACCTTTCTGTTCCTATCAGCCCGGTTCCTTCCCCTTCCCAGAAGCGATTCAGGAAATGAAACACTAATTTCATCCGATTGAGGTTTGTGGCTGTAGCCGCTGCGGGCGGAGGGATTAACTTTGTCTCAGCCCGAGGAGTAAACGAATGAGTGAGCGTCTGTTGGGTTTCTTCTATTTTTTTCAGTTCACTTCAGTTTATTGGGGATTAACTGCCGACGAACGCCGGGATGTGCAGGCGCGCATGTTGACTGACCTGGAAGCTGCCAAACTTCATTTTGATCTCTACCAGGTCTTTCCGCTGGATGCCCAGGTGGATCTGCTCCTGTGGTGTACGGTTCAGTTGACCGAGGAAATGACCCCCGAGCAATTCTTCAAAGTCGCAGCCGGGATGTTGATGCCCTACCGACAATTGGTTTCTCCGAAATTGATCTGGTGGGGCATGACCCGTTCCTCCGATTACGCGCGCGGGAAATCTGCTCAAGAAATCGATCCGTTCGATGGCCAGCGCGGCCGTTACCTGGTGGTCTATCCATTTTCCAAGAGCAGCGAATGGTACAAATTGAGCCGCGACACCCGTCAGGGCATGATGAACGAGCATATCCGCATCGGCCATCAATACCCGCAGATCAAGCAATTGCTGCTCTACTCGACCGGACTGCAAGACCAGGAATTTATCGTCACCTACGAGACCGAAGACCTCGGTCAGTTCTCGGCATTGGTGGCGGAATTACGCAGCAGTGAAGCGCGCCGGTTTACCAGCATGGATACACCCGTTTTCACGGCCATTTACCACAACCCTGAAGAAACATTGGGCCTGTTCATATAAGGAACTCATGAACCCAAAACATGCGATTCTTCTTTTGGCTTACGGCGGTCCTGACTCTCTGGATGACGTCGAACCCTATCTCCTGGATGTACGCGGTGGCCGCGCCACTCCACCGGAGTTGGTCGAGGAAATTCGCGGCCGGTATGCAGCGATTGGCGGCAAATCTCCGCTGTTAGAGATCACCCGCCGCCAGGGGCAGGCCCTGGAAGCGCAGCTCAACCGCAATTCGCCCGGGAATTACCGGGTCTTTGTTGGGATGCGCCACTGGAAGCCATACATCCGCGAGGCGGTCGATCAAATTGCCCACGAGGGCATAACCCGGGTGACTGCCATTTGCATGAGCCCATTCTTTTCAAGGATGAGCACCGGCGCGTATTACGAGCACCTTCAACAGGCCATCGAACAGCAACCCTCGGAATCCGCCTGGCGGAAAGGACTCAACCTGCGGAAAATCGAAGCCTGGTACGACCACCCGGATTTCGTCCATGTGCTGACTGTTAATCTACAGAACGGCCTCAAGCAATTCGGTCAAGATGCGCAGCCGCGAAAAGACCGCCCGGTCGTGCTTTTTACCGCCCATAGTTTGCCGGCTGCATTGACTGAACAAGCCGATCCCTATGCCGGGCAGTTTGCCGACCTGTGTAACCGGGTTGCGGAAGGAGTGGGGTTGCAGCCGGAGGATTGGCAGGCTTGCTATCAAAGCGCTGGAGCCCGGAATGGCCGCTGGTTGGGGCCATCGCTTGAGGATAGCTTGCAAAAGCTGGCACCCGAAGGGAGAAAAACCGTTCTGGTAGCGTCCATTGGGTTCCTCTGCGACCATGTGGAGGTGCTGTACGACATCGACATCGAAGCCCGGCGCCTCGCAGCGCAGGCTGGCATTCATCTGGAGCGCACTGCTTCAATGAATGACCAACCCCTTTTTATTGCAGCGCTGGCTGAAATTATTCAACCGGGAGGAAGAAAATCGTGAGTCAGTCCGCTGTCAATGAACCGACCAGCCGGAAGGTTATCGTCGTTGGAGGAGGAATTGCGGGGTTATCCGCCGCATTCTACCTGCAGCAGGAAGGTAAAGCCAAAAATGCGGCGCTCTCCATCACCCTGGTTGATGCCAACCCGAAATTGGGCGGTAAGATCCTGACGGAGAAAATAGACGGTTTTACGATCGAAGGCGGACCGGACTGCTTTATCAGCCAAAAACCATGGGCCGCCGAGTTAGCCCACCAGCTCGGGATTCAGGATGACCTGATCGGTACCAACGATCACCAGCGCAAAACTTTCGTTCTGAATAATGGCAAGCTTACCCCGCTGCCGGACGGCGTCATGTTGATTGTTCCCACCCGGATCATGCCGTTCGTCCTTTCGCCCCTCATCACCTGGCCAGGAAAAATCCGCATGGGATTGGACTGGTTCATTCCCCGCCGGCCAGGGCGTGATGACGAAACTGTGGGTGACTTTGTGCGGCGCCGGTTGGGAAGCGAGGCGTTGGATAAAATCGCCGAACCGCTGCTTTCGGGGATTCATGTCTCGGACCCTGAAAAACAAAGCCTTCTGGCAACCTTCCCGCGCTTCCGTTCCATCGAGGAAAAACACGGCAGTTTGATCCGCGGCATGTTGGCCGAGCGCAAGGCTGCCAAGGCCAGAAAGTCCGCAGGGGCCAGGCGGGTATCGCTCTTTCAGTCTTTCAAGCAAGGCGTCGGCCGGTTAACCGAGGCTGTGGAAACGGCTTTGACCGACTGCCGGTTGATCAAGGATACGCGGGTTGTTTCGATAGCGCGCGGCGGCGAATGGGGCTACCAGATCGACCTTAGCAGCGGGGAAACGCTCACGGCGGACGCAGTGGTTCTGGCAACGCCGGCGTATGTCGCCGCTGAACTGCTCGCGCCGGTCAGCCTGGATATTGCCAGAATGTTAAATGCCTTTGAGTATGTATCCACCGCTACGATTTCCCTTGGATTTCGCAAACAGGATATCCAAAAGCCGTTCATGGGCTTTGGGTTTGTCAACCCAAGCACGGAAAAGCGCCGTATCTCCGCTTGCACCTGGACTTCCTTCAAATTCGACCACCGCGCCCCGGACGATCACATATTACTGCGCTGCTTTGTGGGCGGTCCCGGCAAAGAAGAAATGGTTGAACTGGATGATGAATCGCTCATCAAAATTGCACGCGCAGAGCTGGCGGACATTTTAGACCTTACTGCAGAACCCGTGCTGACCCGCATTTATCGCTGGCGCAAGGCCAACCCGCAATACAACCTGGGTCATCTGGATAACGTACGCCAGACTTTTGAAGCCTGCGCCAAAGAACTGCCCGGCATCTACCTCACCGGGTCTACATACGAAGGGGTGGGGATTCCGGATTGCGTCCGTCAGGGGCAGCAGGTTGCAGAAAAAGTGATGGGTTTTCTAAATGAAACGAAAGAAGAAAGTTACCTTTAGGATGATGGAATTCCAGCCATGCGCCTGATCTGTTTGAGCGTTTCCCATCACAACACGCCGGTTGAGATGCGAGAGTGTTTGAGCATCACGCCGGATAGGATCGAAAGCGCATTATCGGAAATTCCAATTCGGGTCGGCGAATTTGAGCTGATCCGCGAGATGGTTTTCCTTTCCACCTGCAACCGGTTAGAAATCTATGCTTTGATTTCTTCGACTGATGAGTTGGAAGAAGTTTCTAATTCGATTTTTCAACCTGTTTTGACCTATCTTCGCGATGTGTTTGAAGTTCCAATCCATCCTATCGAACCCTATATCCGCTTTTTCACCGGAAATTCAACGGTCGCACATCTCTTTCAGGTGACCGCCGGGTTGGATTCAATTGCTATCGGGGAGACTCAAATCCTGGGCCAGGTCTCGCAGGCTCTGGATATTGCGCTGCAGTGTGACAGCGCCCGGCATGTCCTTGCTTCACTATTTAGAGCAGCCATTCATGCCGGGAAACGGGTGCAAAATGAGACCGAAATCGGCCGCCGCCCCGTTAGCATCTCCTCCATCGCCGTTCAGCTTGCCGAAACAACCCTGGGTACCCTGACCGATAAACAAATTTTGGTCATTGGCGCGGGGAAAATGGGCGGATATGCAATTACATCCTTGCGGGAGCATGGCGCTCAGCAAATCACCCTCGCCAACCGCACTTATCAGCGTGCAACCGAAATGGCGGCGAAATATGGCGGGGTAGCTTTACCTTTCGAGAACATGCCGGATGGTTTGAAAGAAGCTGACGTTGTATTTACCTCGACTGCTGCATTGCAGCCGATCCTGCAGCAGGATTTGATTGGCAAAATTATGTCACGGCGGCCGCACAGACCGCTGACATTGATCGACCTGGCAGTGCCAAGGAATGTAGAGACCAGGGTCAGGGGAATAGCCAATGTCCAGTTGTTCGATATGGACGATCTGCAAAGATTTGTTGGCATTTCAGATAATGGCAGCCACCAGAACATTACTTATGCAAAATCAATCGTTGCTGAGGAGGTGGCAGATTACGAAAAACTGCTCCGGGTAATACCCTTTATCGGCGAACTGCATAAGAAAGTGGAGCAAATCAGGCAGTTTGAGGTTGCCAGGACACTAAGGCATTTATCTGATCCGGATCCTGAAGTCCTTGAACAAATTGATCTGCTTTCCCGGGCCCTGGTTCGAAAAATTTTGCATGAGCCGACCATGCATTTACGTACCGAAACGAATCAGGAAACCCTAAACGATTATGTGGACATATTATCCCGATTATTTGATCTGAGCGAGCCCGAGCCGGATCTTTCTCTTAAAAAGGTAGCGATATGAACAATCCAACCAC
>MGMG01000002.1 GCA_001796355.1 Chloroflexi bacterium GWB2_54_36
GATGCGCATAGCCATTGCCTGTGACCACGGCGGTTTTCCGCTGAAGAAGGAAATCATCGAACTGGTGCAATGCCTCGGCCATGAAGTGGTGGACCTTGGCACCATGGATGCCACCCCGGTCGATTACCCGGATTATGCTGAAAAGGCAGGCCTGGCGGTGCAGCGCGGCGAAGTTGACCGGGCGATCGTTATGTGCGGGTCAGGGGTAGGCGCCTGCGTGGCTGCCAACAAGATCAAAGGCGTGTATGCCGCGCTGAGTCACGATACCTATTCGGCGCACCAGGGTGTCGAGCACGACAATGTCAATCTTTTGTGCCTTGGCGCGCGGATTGTTGGCGTCGAGCTGGCTAAAGAGATCGTTAAAGCCTTTTTAGGGGCAACCTTTTCTCAGAATGAGCGCTTCCAGCGCCGTTTTGGTAAAGTCAAAGCCATCGAACAGCGCCAGTTGGGTTAGGACCTTCCGCGGCTGCGGCGCAGCCAGCGCCAAATAAGAATGAGGATAGCCAGTAAGCCAATCAGCAGCCATGGGTGAGTTGTTATCCAAAGAAATGCTCGCATGAGTGTGCGATAACGCTGGATGCGTTGGGTATCCGCGGATGGCAGCATTACTTTCTGGTTCCAGTTCAATTGGCTGATTTTTTCAAGAAATCCTTGCCGGACACAGCCCTCCAGGCTGAAAATATAGAGTTGATCCGAATATCGCGAAGCTAAGAGCAGGTCGCGTTGTAATTCATTCCAGTCCAGCGGGCGTGAGTCAACCAGATCGCCGGTGTCCACCCCGCCGCCGGTGACCCCCAGCCCAATTCCACCCGCCTCGTCGGCATAGCTGGCCAGAATGGCAGCGCCATGAGGACGAAAGAAGCTGGAATACAGCATCAACACTTCCCGGTCGACTGGTAGATCGATAATTCTGCCCAGTGTCTGAATGAACTTGGATCGAGCGCGGCGTTCGTCGACGATCAGCGGAAATTGGTAACTCTCCACCCCCCAACCGTCCTTTTGGATAGTTTGCACCAATTGCAGGTAGCGCTTCTTTGCATTCTCGCCTGCCGGTCTGGCAAGCAAACGGCGCACCACGGATTTTATTCCCGCTGCCAGTCCGTGTTTGAAGGATTGCATCAATCGAATGTCGGGTTCGATATCCAGGCCGATTGCCTCCCAATGAAGCCCGTTTTCCAGCGTCCACTGTTTGAAATCTTGATAGCGCTGCAGCGCCTGGGGAGCATTGTCCAGGTTGAACCAGTATCCCTGCTCCATTGGCAGCAGTAGCCAGGCGTGCAGCGGGATGCCGGCCTGGTTGAGCTGGTGAGCCACCGCTGCCCGTTCCGCGGATAGATCGAGCAGCCCCAGGCTGATACTCGCCTTCAACTCCGTCAACTGACGGATGATCTCCGGGTCAGAAAATAAAGCTGATAGTTCGGGGCTATTCAGTTCGCAAAAAAAAGTCAGATGCGGTTTGTTTTGCGGCATCCGCTCAACCCTTGGGGTGAAAAGTTTGCCGGGCCAGGGCAATTGCGCCAAGCACGCCAGCCCGCTGACCAAGCCGCGGCGGGACGATGAATTGATCGATTGTTTCCAAAATCGCCGGGGCATGGATATACCCGTTCAACATGAGCTGCACCTTCATCCGAACCATGGGAAAAAGCTGGGTTTGCTGCATAACCCCGCCGCCAAGAATGATCCGTTGCGGCGAAAGTGTGCAAACCAGATTTGTCAGCGCCAGAGCGATATAGTTGGCTTCCAATTCCCACACCGGATGGTAAGCCGGCAGACTTTCAGCGGGTTGCTGGGTGCGCGCCTGAATGGCCGGCCCGGACGCCAATCCCTCAAAGCAGTCACCGTGGAAGGGGCAAATTCCATCGAAAGGATCTTCCTCACGGGAGTGGGGCAGCCGGACGTGTCCCATCTCGGGATGAATCAATCCGTGGTGCGGTTTGCCGTGGGTGACCAGCCCTCCCCCTATCCCGGTGCCGATGGTCAGATAGACATAGTCGCGCAAATCGCGCGCGGCCCCCCAAAACCCTTCTCCCAAAGCCGCCGCATTGGTGTCGGTGTCCAGGATAACAGGGGTGGCAGTGCCCTGCTCGAAAGTATGGCATAGGTCGGTGAACGCCCAACCGGCTTTTGGCGTGGTCGTGATTTTTCCGTAATCCGGCGAACCGGGATCCAGATCTACCGGCCCAAAACTGCCAATTCCGATGCCTTCCAGCCGGTTACGGGTTTTGATCATATATTGGCGGAAAAAATCGACCGCGCGACCCAGCGTCTCAGCAGGTTCAGTGGTGGGGAATCGCACCTCTGACCGAATATCTTCCGGGCTTGAGCCAATTGCGCAGACAAACTTGGTGCCGCCAGCCTCGATTCCGCCGTATAAGCGCATCCTTGTTCTCCTTGCCCCGTTGGGTCAACCTGCTTTGATGTTCCATAAATTGTACCCGCCTTTTAATTCCGTACCCATCTGAACAACTTATCGGCCTGAATAAGGGTATAATCATAAATCGTTTGTTTTTGCGCTTCTTTGAATGGTTTTGAGTACATACGGGCGGGATTCCTCAGGTATAACAAAAATCCCCATGGTTTCCCCGGGTTTTCCCGGTAAAGTAATTCCCCAGCAATAATCCCATTAAATTGAGGTGGTTTCATGGATATTTTTTCGAAATGTTCTGAATTTACGCAGGCAAAAGAGGCCATGGCGCAGGGTATGTACCCATACTTTATACCCCTGGATGAAAACGAAGGAACAGAGGTTGTTTACCATGGGCAGCGTTTGATCATGTGCGGTTCGAATAATTATCTTGGGCTGACCACCCATCCGCGCGTCAAACAGGCCGCCTGCGAGGCCATCAACCGCTATGGTACCAGTTGCACGGGCTCTCGTTTCCTCAACGGCACACTCTCGCTGCACCACCAGCTCGAGCACGAACTGGCCGAATGGGTCGGTAAAGAGGCTGCGCTCGTGTTCTCGACTGGCATGCAGGCCAACCTGGGGGCAGTCAGCGCAATTGTTGGACGCGGCGATTATGTGATCCTTGATAAAGATGACCATGCCAGCATCGTTGACGGCGCTCGTCTGGGGTACGGCAAGATCGAACGCTACGTTCATAACGACATGGCTCATTTGGAACGTGTGCTGCAATCCTTACCGGCAGACAGTGGTAAATTGATTGTCGTCGATGGTCTGTTCAGCATGGAAGGCGACATTGCCAATTTGCCGGGGATCGTCCCGCTGGCGAAAAAATACGGCGCGCGCTTGATGGTGGATGATGCCCATGCGATGGGCGTTCTGGGCGGCGGACGCGGTACTGCGGCTCATTTTGGAATCACCGAGGGTGTTGACTTGATTATGTCAACCTTCAGCAAATCCTTTGCTTCGCTGGGCGGTTTCGTCGCCGGTGACGAGAATGTAATCCATTACATCAAGCATTTTGCCCGCTCGCTGATCTTCAGCGCCAGTATTCCGGCCTCCAACACGGTCGCCGCGCTGACCTCGCTGCAGATCATGCGCGAAGAACCCGAGCGGATTGCGCGCGTCAATGCCATTGGAGACCGCATGCGCAAAGCCTACACCCAGCTAGGCTTCAACATTGGCCATTCGGTAACGCCGATTGTGCCGATCCAAATTGGCGACAACGATTTGACTTTTATGATGTGGAAGCGCCTGTTCGAAAATGGCGTGTTTGTCAATCCAGTCATCAGCCCGGCAGTTGCCCCGGGTCACCAGTTGCTGCGCACCAGCTACATGGCCACGCATACCGATGATCAGTTGGACCGGGTGGTTAGCACCTTTGATAAGGTCGGCCACGAACTCGGATTGATTTAGCCTTTCGCCTTTTACTTACCAGCAGGCCGTTCAAAACCGCGTTTCACGGTTTCCCAAACGGCCTGTTTTATTATCTCTAACCCGTGAATATGAAGCAGATCGGGTAGCAGCAAAACGTTAGAACCATTTCCGTTTGCGAAAATAGTAAACCATCCAGCCAGCGATCAGCAGAAAGACGATCCAGACCATCGGGTAACCGTATTTCCAGCTTAGTTCCGGCATAAAGTGGAAATTCATCCCGTATATGCCGGCGACGAAAGTCAACGGCAGGAAAATGGTGGAGACGATGGTAAGCGCTTTCATCACTTCATTCAGGCGCAGCGAGGTGGAATTTAAATAAGCTTCAAGCGCATTGGTTGCCATATCGCGCAGGATGTCGATCCAGTCGTAAACCCGCACCAGGTGGTCGTAGATGTCCCGGAAATAAATCTGGGATTGCCGATCGATCATCGAGAACTCTTCGCGGGTCAGGTGATTGATCACCTCGCGCTGCGGAGCGATCACCCGCCGAACGGAAATGATGGCATGTTTTAACCGCAATAGTTTTTGCAGGGTTTCAGGTTGCGGTTTATCGAGGATGAGATCTTCCAGCGCCTCGAGTTCATCTTCCAATTCTTCTAGAGGCGGGCTGTAATCATCGACGATAATATCGATGAGTGCATGACACAGAAAATCTGCGCCGTTGGTTTGCAGGCGTTCGTCCCGCTGGAGGCGCCGCCGCAGTTTTTCGACTGCTTCCAATTGCGGCGCATAATAACTGCTGACGACATAGTTTTGTCCCAGAAAGATATCAAATTCTGCGGAGTTGAGCAGGCTGTGATCATGGTCAGCAGACAAGGCCATCACTACAATAAACAGGTATGTACCATAATCATCCACCTTTGGCGTCTGGAACCCGGTCGACTCGGTGTCTTCGACTGCCAGTGGGTGAAAATGAAACAGGTCGGTTAAAACGGCACGCGTTTCTTCAGCGGTTGGCTGCTCTAGGCTGACCCAGACCAGCCCATCGGTATCCGCCACGGCGGATGCCAGCGCAGTTGGAGAAATATCCCATTGGGGTGTGCCAGATTTGGGGATATATAGGGTATGAATCATAAGTCCTCCACAACAATGTCATCCTCGAGCGGCGCGTTTTTTTGCGCCGCGAAGGATCTCTGGCATAGCGGGCGAGATGCTTCGCATCATTCACTCACAGAGTGCCCCACCCGAAGGGTGCTCTATTAGTGTGGACAGCATGACATTTCAATACGTGCGATGCTTATCCCGAACTCCCATTAAAAATAGCGCGACGGGTTCATTATAGGCCAAATCGAGGGAACGAAGAGAGTCGAAAGGCGTTTCGATCCACAGATTGGGTCATTTTTATACTTGCGCATAGCCAATATATTAGTCTGCACAAACAAAAAAGAAGGGGTAAAATTGTTGTCGGAGACCCAATGGACGAATTAAATGTTCAAACTCTGATGACCTTACTACCGCAGGTATTCCTCCCGGAGCAAGCCCGGGGAATCGCTGCGGTGATCAACTTTGACCTTGCCGGTGACGGCGGCGGGGAGTGGACCGTCACAATTCGCAATCAAAGCTGCACTGCGGTAGCAGGAAAATCGGTATCCCCTGATTTAAGCCTGGCAGCCAAAGCGCATGATATTTTGGAGATCTTTAGCGGGCGGCTGGATCCAACTCGCGCTTTATTATTCGGAAAATTACGCATGACCGGTGACATGCGTCTGGCAATGCGTCTGGCGGAATTGTTCGACACGCATGACCCCCGCCTGCGCCAGTGGAAGAAATAATCCCCCTTGAGGGGATTATTTTCGTAGGTTGGTTTGAGGGCGAAATTTTATTACTTGATAATTCATTAAGCCAATAGCCCGAAAAGCAACATTCAAGGCCAATGTGATGTCGGTTTTCGGGACTGCAATCGCGAATTTTCAATCGACGTCGCGAGTCGCCCCTCAAACCGACCTACATTTTATCTAATACAAGCCCCAATCCAAATCCACGCCTTCTTCCATCATCGCGAAATCCCAGACATCCATCGCCAATTCGATTGAAACCGGCATGCCAATGGCCTCCTCGGCTTTAACGCGGGTCATATCGATCAACGCCGGGCCATACGGGCAGAACGGGGTGGTCAGGATCATTTTGACAATGGCTTGACCGGCATCATCAAGACGGAAATTGCGGATCAGCCCGAGTTGTATCACGCTCAATCCGATTTCCGGATCAAGTACATCGTTCAGACCAACACGCAGGCGTTCGCAAAGTTCAGGATCGGTTGCTTCGAGATCCCAGACTGCCGGGTTGCTGCCAGGTTTGTCACTCATGGACCAACTCCACTTCCCTGCTCATTGGCACCACATAGGTGCAGTGATTGTCGCCGCTCAAAACGCAGGAAATTTTCTGCGCCGGGATGGACAGCACCATCGAGATCAAGGTCTGATCGACCAGACACACCTGCGGATGTTCCTGCCCGACCTGCAGGTAAGGGCAGGTGATCTCGCGAATGTGGTAGTCTTCGCCAATTTTCTCCCACTCGACGATAAAGCCTTCTTCAGCGAGCAGTTTCTTGAGGAAATTCAGCTTTTCCTCGAAGGACATATTTTTGGTTTGCCGTGCATGCTCTTCTGCCAGCTCTGTTGCCATGGTAGAAAAGAGACTCTCGATGGCTGAAGCCGGCAGCGCCCCTTTGAGCTGGTCCAGCAGGCGGTTCGCCAGGCGGAAATAGCGCGTTGGGAATCGCTCAAGTCCTTCGTCCGTCAGGTAATATACCAATCGCGGACGGCCTACTCCATGACGCTCCTCCTCAGAGGTTACCAGCCCGTCAGCAAGCATGCTGTTGAGGTGGTGGCGCACCGAAATGGCGTTGATCCCAACCGAATTGGCCAGGTCATTGATCGTCGATTTCGGGTTATTTAATAGCGTCTGTAAAATTCGTTCACGAGTACTTTTCATCTGTTTTTTTCTCACCAAACTGGCTTGAACTTACCGGATTTCTTTCTGGAGTATATCAAAGTGGCGAGAATTTGTCAATATATAAGAATTATATTATAAATATTGACCCAAATGCCGACCTGTGCTATAATCCGGGCGAACAACAGACAGGCAAAAGTAAGGTGATGGAAAATCTAGCCGCCCGAAATGCCTGAGTAAACATGAAGGAGTTCATACGCATGGCTGAACTGGTAATTCGCAACCTCAAGGTGAGCATTGAAGGGAAGGAAATTCTCAAAGGTGTTGACCTGACCTTGCCGCAGGGCGAGGTGCATGCCATCATGGGACCTAATGGCACGGGCAAATCGACCCTGGCGTACACGCTTATGGGTCACCCGAGCTATGAAGTTACAGGCGGCGAAGTGCTTTATGACGGTCAAAATATCCTCGAGCTCGCGCCGGATGAACGCTCCCGGTTGGGGATATTTCTGGCATTCCAATACCCCGTCGCGATCCCGGGCGTGACTGTGGCCAATTTCCTGCGCACGGCTGTCAATTCCCGCCGCCGCGCAGTCAATCCGGACGATAAAGGCGTTCCCATCCCCGAATTTCGCAAGCTGCTGAAAGCCAAGATGGAAATGCTCAAGGTTGATCCTGCTTTTGCCGGGCGCTACCTGAATGACGGGTTTTCCGGCGGCGAGAAAAAGCGCGCCGAAATTCTGCAGATGGCGACGTTGGAACCAAAAATCGCGATCCTCGACGAAACCGACTCCGGTCTCGACATCGATGCGTTGCGAATCGTATCCGAAGGCGTCAATGCACTGCGCGGTCCTGGCTTGGGCGTTCTGGTGATTACTCACTACCAGCGCATCTTGAACTACATCAAACCCGATGTGGTGCACGTGATGATGGACGGCCGCATTGTCGAATCCGGCGGCCCTGATCTGGCGCTCCACCTCGAAGAACATGGTTACGATTGGGTGCGCGAAAAGGTAGATAGCGGTTCTGTACCAGCATAATCTCCCTGCTGGTCAGACTTTTAGCAGGTTGAGGAGGTAATAATGAGTAGCAATCCGAAGACGGATTATTTAGGTGACATAGGTGAATACCGCTACGGGTTCCAGGATGTGGATGTATCCGTATTCAAGACCCACGCGGGGTTGAATGAAGAGGTCGTTCGTCAGATTTCGCAAATGAAGGGTGAGCCGGAGTGGATGCTCGAGTTCCGCTTGAAGGCGTTGAAACACTTCATGGTGCGGCCTATGCCCACCTGGGGCGCTGACCTGAGCCATCTGGATCTGGACAATATCATCTATTATGTCAAGCCGACCGAGTTGGAAGGCAAGAGCTGGGATGATGTGCCCGATTCCATCAAGAAAACTTTTGACCGCCTGGGCATCCCGGAAGCGGAACAGAAATTCCTGGCAGGTGTGGGCGCTCAGTACGAATCGGAAATGGTGTACCACAACATTCAGGAACACCTGGAAAAGCAGGGCGTCATTTTCCTTAGCATTGAGGAAGGGCTGCGCCAGTACCCCGATTTATTCGCCCAGTACTTTGGTAAAGTCATTCCGATCGAGGACAACAAATTCGCTGCATTGAACAGCGCTGTCTGGTCGGGCGGCTCGTTTGTCTATATCCCGCCGGGCGTCAAAGTGGATTTGCCATTGCAGGCCTACTTCCGCCTGAACATGGCTAACATCGGTCAGTTCGAGCGCTCGATCATCATTGCGGACAAGGGCTCGCAGGTACATTACGTGGAAGGTTGTACCGCTCCCTCGTACACCACTGACTCGTTCCACAGCGGCGTCATCGAGATCGTGGTCAAGAAAAATGCCCGCGTCCGTTACACCACGATCCAAAACTGGTCAACCAACGTGTACAACCTGGTCACCCAGCGCGCTCTGGTGGAAGAAGGCGGCACGATGGAGTGGGTGGACTGCAACCTGGGCTCTAAAGTAACCATGAAGTATCCCTCCTGTTACCTGGTCGGCTCTGGCGCGCGCGGCGAGATTCTCTCGATGGCGTTCGCCGGCCCTGGCCAATGGCAGGATGCTGGCGGTAAGATTTTGCATTTTGCCCCCAACACCAGCAGCAAGATCACCTCGAAGTCGATCAGTAAGGGCGGCGGGCGCGCCTCGTACCGTGGGCTGCTCAAAGTCCACAAAGGCGCATACAATGTCCGCTCGAACGTCGTGTGTGATGCCTTGCTGCTCGATCCGCAATCACGCTCAGATACCTACCCGTCCATTGAAATCGACGAAGAAGATGTTTCGGTCGGCCATGAGGCTTCGGTCTCCAAGGTTGGCGAGGAACAGCTCTTCTACTTGATGAGTCGCGGCTTGAGCTCTGAAGAAGCCACCACCATGGTAGTCTCGGGTTTCATCGAGCCGCTGGTCAAGGAACTGCCGATGGAATATGCAGTTGAAATGAACCGCCTGATCCAGCTGCAAATGATCGGCTCGATCGGCTAAACGACGGGCTTGTTCGACTGGGAAACATTGAAAAGGACGCTGCAAATATGACCAAAGAAACACCCCGGGTTGTCACCCGCGTAGTCCGCCGTGAAGGCGCAACGCTGAAGGATTTTGCCTTTAGCGCAGACATGGTGCGGGTTGACGGCTTGTCCAGATACATTACCCAGTACCGGCAGGACGCCTGGACATCCTACCAGGCGCTGCCGATGCCCACCCTCAAAGATGAAGCCTGGCGGCGTACTGATCTCAGTGGCATGCCGTCGGATCGGTTTTTCTTACCCAAAAATGAAGCCTACCTTGATTTGGCTCCGTTGCCTGATGATTTGACCAAACCGGTTGCCGATCAGGAGCACGGTGGCGAGGTGATCCTCACACCGGGCGGCGCACAAGTCAGCCTGGCGAAGGAATTGGCCAATCAGGGCGTGATCTTCACCGATATGCGCACCGCCGAGCAGAAACACCCGGCCTTGCTCGAAAAAATTATGGGCAAGATTGTCGCTGCCAAAGAAGGCAAATTTGCCGCCCTGGCGGCCGCTTTGGCGGATAACGGCGTGGTGCTTTATGTTCCGCGCGGCGTTGCCATCGAACAGCCGTTACACTCCCTGTTGTGGGGCCCCGGTGAGTACCTGGCGCACATTTCGCATGTGATGGTCTGGCTGGAAGCGGGTGCCAGCGCCACTTATGTTCATGAGTACGCCTCGCCGACCGAGAAAGCGCCGGCTTTCCATGCCGGGCTGGTCGAGATTCATGTTGGCGACGGAGCAAACCTGCGTTTTGTTGAGCTGCAATCCTGGGGTGAGCACGTTTGGAACTTTACCCACGAACGGTCGAGCGTTGGCCAGGACGGTCAGTTGGATTGGATCTTTGGCGCTATCGGCGGCAATGTGACCAAAAATTTCGCCGAGCTGGATCTGGTCGGCCGCGGCAGCATGGGACGCATGTCCGGCTTCTACTTTACCGACGGCAAACAGCACCTGGATTATGACTCGCAGCAGAACCACCGGTCGCAAAACACCACCAGCGACCTGCTCTTCAAAGGCGCGTTGATCGACAGCAGCCGCGTGGTCTGGCAGGGCATGATCTACGTGGCCCCGGGTGCGATGAAAACGGATGGTTACCAGGCTAATCGCAACCTGGTGCTCAGCCGCGAGGCGCGCGCCGATTCGATCCCCGGGCTGGAGATTTTGGCGGATGATGTCCGCTGCACCCACGGAGCGACCGTCGGAAAAATTGACCCTGAACAGGTCTTCTACCTGCGCGCCCGTGGCATTCCGCAGGTGGAGGCTGAACGTTTGATCGTTTCCGGGTTCTTCGACCCGATCATGCAACGTATCCCGTTCGAAGGCGTGCGTGAGCGATTTCAATTGTCGATTGCGAAGAAAATGGCGGCGTACCACGGCTAAAACCTGAATGAAGCGAAGGGATGTCTAGTCGGTAAGTGACCATGATATCCGGACAAGTTGACAGAGGTCGCCTTGAGATTTTCAGACCTGACTGTGCTAAAATGAGCGCACGTTATTTCAGAGGAAAGAGTTGGAGAGTTTTAAATGGCAAATATTCCTTTTATGCATCCCCCCGAGCCGGAATCAGCCTACGAAGTAGGCGATACCGTTGAAGTTTTTGCAGACCATGACAAATCCGGTGAAAGGGTTCGCGGGTGGCTGAAAGGGATTGTTGTCCAGGTGGATTCTAAAATGGTTGCGGTTCAATTCCGCTCGAACGTGTTTCTAACCGACGGCTGGATGGTGCCGGATCATATCCTGTGGTTCCCGCAAAATTCTGCCCACATTCGTTTCCCCCAGAAAAAAGCTACAAAGGCTGAACTCGCCGGGCAGGAGTAATCCTGGCCGTGATCTTAATGTGAAGGCAGGATAAAAGATGGAAAAATTTCAACCTGCGATGATGGATCTTCTGCGGGTTCGGAATGATTTTCCGATCCTGGAGCGTGAAGTTGCGCCAGGAAAACCGCTGGTTTATTTGGATTCAACTGCGACCTCGCAAAAGCCCCTCAGCGTGATTCAGGCGATGGATGAATACTACCGCCGCACCAATGCCAACATCCATCGCGGCGTTCACACGCTTGCTGAGGAAGCTACAGCGGCTTACGAGAATGCGCGGGAGCGTATTGCAGCCTTCATCGGCGCCAAAAAAGCCCGCGAGGTTATCTATACCCGCAACACCACCGAATCGATCAATCTGGTAGCCTACACCTGGGGCCGAAAAAACTTAAAAACCGGCGATACAGTGATCCTGACCGAGATGGAACACCATTCCAACCTGGTTCCCTGGCAGATGCTGGCAGCGGAACTTGGGTTGCGTCTTGAGTTCATCCCGGTGACCGGGGATGGTCTGTTGGATTTAGCAGCCTATCGCGATTTATTGACCCTGTCCCCGCGACTGGTGGCGTTTACCCAAATGTCGAACGTGCTCGGCACAATTAATCCTGCCAAAGAGATCATCGCTCTGGCGCACGAGGTCGGGGCTGTGACGCTGGTGGACGGCGCCCAATCGGTGCCGCATCTGCCGGTCAACGTGCAAGACCTGGACGTAGATTTTCTGGCATTCTCGGCGCACAAAATGTTGGGTCCAACCGGAATCGGGGCTCTCTACGGGAAGGAAGCGCTGCTGGATGCTATGCCGCCATTCCTAGGCGGGGGCGATATGATCAAAAAAGTGTATCTGCGCAGCTTTACTCCTAATGACCTGCCCCACAAATTCGAGGCGGGCACCCCGGCAATTGCCGAGGCCATTGGGTTTGGCGCGGCTGTAGATTATTTGAACATGCTGGGCATGGAAAATGTGGCTCGGCACGAGCACACGATCATTTCTTATGCGCTCGAAGCGCTCAATGAGGTTGACGGTCTGAGCGTCTTTGGCCCCTCTGCCGAAAAAAAAGGTGGGGTGGCTGCCTTTACGCTGCCAGGCGTTCACCCGCATGATGTGGCTCAAATTCTGGACGCGCAAGGAATCGCCGTGCGCGCCGGTCACCACTGCGCCATGCCGCTGCATGAAAAATTCAACCTGCCGGCTACAACACGTGCCAGTTTTTATGTTTACAATACCCTGGAAGAAGTGGATCTGCTGGTTGCAGGTCTCCATAAAGTTCTGGAAATATTTGGATAGGCTCTTACCGGATGGACGACCTTTACCGTCAAATCATTATTGAACGTTATAAAACGCCGCTTTACCGCGGCGAACTCGACCCGCACGATATCTCTTTTGAAGATGAAAACCCGCTATGCGGTGACCATATCCGCATTGACCTGCGGGTGGATGAAAACGGGATGGTCAGCGAGGCGGCTTTTAGCGGGCACGGCTGCGCCATATCTCAGGCTTCAGCCGATTTACTGCTTGAATCGGTGATCGGCAAGCCGCTGGAGGAAGTCAAAGCCTTGACCAAACAGGATGTGCTGGATAATCTCGGCATCGACCTTGGTCCGGTGCGCTTAAAATGTGCGCTGCTGCCGCTGAAAGTCCTCAAGGCTGGCGTGTATGGGTTGGGTGAAGCACATGATGGGCTGGTAGAGGAATAACCTCATGGCGGATAAACTGGTAGAGTCCGAATATACCTTCTACGCTGTGGCCGATGTCAGCGAAATTCCCAACGGTCAACGCATCATCCTTTCGATTGGCGAAGAGAACATTGTCGTGTTCAATATTGCCGGTAAACTGTTCGCCATGGGCGACGTCTGTACCCATGATGGCGGTCCTCTGGGGGAAGGCGAGCTGGACGGTTACGAGGTCATCTGCCCGCGCCACGGCGCGCATTTTGACGTGCGCACCGGCAAAGCGCTGACCCTGCCAGCATTCATCGATGCGCCGTATTACCCCGTGCGCCTCAACGGCAGCGACATCGAAGTAGGCATCAAAGAATAAATCCCCTGTCTATGAGCGGCAAATTCCTCCCCCTCAGGGGGAGGTTAGGTGAGGGTCTTCTATTATTTTGATCCACCGCCGAAGCTACCGACCACCCGCAGGATGTCGAACCCTTCGGCGAAAGGACGCTCGCAAATCGCGCCGAAACGCACCAGCGTCGAGCGAGTCACATCTGCTCCAAAATAGTAGCGGTTCTGGTAAGTGGCATACTGCGCCAGCGCTTCGATCTTTTTATTTACATCCGCTTCCGTCACCTCTACCAGAAAACTGGGGAAGAAGCCGTAAGAGGAGCGGATTACGTCAAACCCGAGCACCGTGGTACCGCGGAAAGCGCGCAGCGCTTCTTCGGTCACCGTGCCGTGATCCTGGTGGATATCGGCTTTGGTGTGCACGAAAACGATATCCGGTTGGAAGGTCCGCTTCAGTCCCAGCATATACTCCAGGATTTCCTGGCGCTGCTGCGGAAATCGGCGGGTTTCGAACTCACCCAGCACGATTTTATCCTTCGGTACGCCTAATACCGCCATGCTGTTGTAATGCTCGCTTACCAGGTGCTGCAGGTCGGGATTTTTCTGATTGTTTGAGAACGTCACGCATAAAACATCGGTCTGGTTGGCGATGTGCGCAATCAGCGCGCCGCAGCCAATTTCAATGTCGTCGGGGTGCGCGCCCAAAAACAATACCCGGCGCCCGTAGAAGGTCATGTCCTGTGCCATGGGTTATTTGGTCGCCAAAATTCCGCCAACCACTTTGGTCATCACCAGCTTGCCGTCTTTTTCCAAACGGCGGGCAGCAACAGCCTCGATTTGGCGCATGATGCGGTTGAAATCGTCCTTGGTCTGGAAGAACGAATTCCACAACTTGCGGTCTTCCGAGAGCGAAGCGCGGGTATATTCGACAAACGGTTCGACTGACTCGAAGGTGAGCGGGTTTTCAAAGAATTTCAATTCAATGTGTGAAAAAGTCGATTCGATTGCCGAGTAGATCTCACTGCTGAAGCGTGAAGAACCGGGCATGGGCGGGATGGTCTTGCCGGTAGCCTCGGTGATGATATCGTAAAACAGTTTTTTGTTCGTTGGCATGGGCCCGGAAGCGAACATCACACCGCCGGGTTTGGTCACCCGGTGAAATTCGCGGATGGTTTTTGGGATGTCAGTTGCATAGTAGATTGCGAAGCAGCAGGATACCAGGTCGAAGGTGTTGTCCGGTAAGCCGAAGGACTGGTTAAAGTCCAACGGCATGAATTTAATATCTTTTTTCAAGCGCAGGTTTTCGCGGCGCGCCTGGTCGAGCAGTTCGGCATTGACGTCGCCGCCGGTGATGAGCGCCTGTCCCTTCAGGTAGTCATGGTATAGGAAGCACTGTTTGCCGGCGCCGCAGCCGACATCCAGGATCGTCTGCCCGGCTTTGAGCGGTAAAATTTCGAGCATCCAGTCGTCGATATTGCGTCCCCCGTATTTGGTGTGGATGTCGATGCGTTTCAAGAGGTCGTTGGTAGTCTCCTGATAGTCGTAGCTCATTTTCCCTCGCTTTGGATGAGTGTCGGGCTAAGTATAAATTCTCTGGCGTGATTGTCAAGGTAGTGGACGCTCGTCCTCTGGTAGAATTGGGAGCGACGTTCAAATTCAGGATGGAATCATTGCGAAAATCCCGCCGCCAAAACCTGTCAGGAACCATCGCGCTGCTTTTTATTGCGGCCGCTGCAGCAGTCTTCGGCTTTAGTTTATTAACCAACCTCGGGGCTGCCCGCACCTTGCCAGGTGGATCGACCTGGGGCGGCGTCCCGGTCGGCGGTTTGACGGTCGAGGAGGCGGCGGCACGGGTGGAAGCGGTGTTTTCGACCCCGCTCGAACTGCGATACTTGAACGAAACCATTCAGGTTGCGCCGCAGCAACTTGGTTTTTCACTGAATACCGCAGCCATGGCTGCCGAAGCTCAGCGCAGCGGGCCAGGCAGCCTATGGGACCGCCTGTGGAGTCGGAGCGGCGCATCTTCCACGCTGGAACTGCAATACGAGATCAAAGGGGAGACCTTGCGGGCTTACCTGACGAATGAGATTGCTGCCCGCTACGACCAGATCGCGCAGCCAGCATTGCCGATTCCCCAGACCACGCAATTCTCACCAGGAACAGCCGGCTGGCGGCTGGATGTCATTCAATCGGTACAGCGCATATCCCAGGCGTTGGCTGACCCCGCCAACCGCACGGTTGAACTGGTGGTTGCCGGCGAATCCATCCCGGCTGCCAGTTTGCAGAATCTGGAAATCTTCCTGAAACAGACCATTGCAGCCAGCGGCTTCAACGGAGTTGCCGAGGTTTATCTGCAAAACCAGAAAACTAGTGATTTGCTGCACTTTGCCAGCCGCAGCGGTACGGATATTCCGGTCGACATCGCTTTTTCAGCCGCCAGCACGATGAAAATCCCGATCATGGTATCGGCGCTGCGCCGCACAAGCGAGCCCATTCCGGACGGGGTGCAGCAATTGATCGAACGCATGATTGTCCTGTCAGAAAATCCGCTGGCCGATACGCTGATGGAAAATGTGATCGGCTCGACGTTCGCCCCGCTGGAAGTAACCGCTGATATGCAGGACCGGCTGGGATTGAAAAACACCTTCCTGGCGGGCTATTTTTACTTTGGCGCTCCGCTGCTGCAGTTGGTTCAGACGCCGGCCAATTTCCGCATGGACGTCAATCTCGACCCGGATGTTTACAACCAGACCACGACCTCCGACATGGGCGCCTTGCTGACCGGGATTTACCGCTGCGCCCAGGGCGAGCCATCTTTGCTGACGGATACCTTCCCGAACGAGATCACTCCCTCAAAATGCAGTTATATGCTGGATATGCTGGCGCGCAACGAAATTGGGGTGCTTTCCGAGGCTGGGGTGCCAGACGGTACGCGGGTGGCGCACAAACACGGCTGGACGGAAGAAGCCGATGGTTTTCTGCATACCATCAGTGACGCTGGCGTCGTCTTTTCTCCGGGCGGCGATTTTGTATTTGTCGTATTTCTCTACGACGCCAACCAGCTATTGTTTGATCCAGCGGATGAGCTCATCGCCCAGTTGGTGCAGGTGATGTACAACTATTACAACCCGCTGGCGCAAGAACCCTGGCTGGCCGGGCCGGTTGTTTTTCCATGAATATGGAGTAGATTGTAAAAAAATTAATAATAATAAGACTGATGTCATGTTGCCCGCACTCACAGCGCACCCTTCGGGTGGGGCAATCTGTGATTGAGCGGAGCGAAACGTCTCGCATCCAATCACGAGACCCTTCGCTTTGCTCAGGGTGACACTAATATGTCATGTTGCCCGCACTCACAGCGCACCCTTCGGGTGGGGCAATCTGTGATTGAGCGGAGCGAAACGTCTCGCATCCAATCACGAGACCCTTCGCTTTGCTCAGGGTGACACTAATATGTCATGTTGCCCGCACTCACAGAGCACCCTTTGCTTATTGGCTGAGAGCCCTGTGGGCATAGGTAACACTCCACTGGTTGCTAGAACCGTAAGCTGTCATGTTGAGCGAAGCGAAACATCTCGACGCCTGACAGATGGACCTTTCAATTTGTTCACTCAGAGAGTACCCTGCGGGCAGGGTGGTCTCTCAAGACAGTGGATGGTTATCCAGTACCTGCGGCAAACTAACAAATCCTCGGCAGCATTTCGCCGCTGAGCATGTCCAAAATACGGGTACCGCCGATCAGGGTGCGCATCAACACCCGTTTGGCAGGCGCTTCTTGAACTACGCCGATGCGAACGGCTTCAGCGCCGTATTTATGATTGCGCATAGCCAGCAAGGCCGCATCCGCTTCGCCTTCCGGCGCGATCACGATCACTTTTCCCTCATTGGCTACGTAAAGCGGGTCAAAACCGAGCATTTCGCAGGCTGCCCGAACCGGCGGATGCACCAGGATTTTGGCTTCGTCCAACACAATCGCGACCTGGCTCTGCTCGGCGATTTCATTGAGTGTGGTTGCCAGACCGCCGCGGGTTGGGTCGCGCAGCACGTGGGTGTGGGGAGCGGCTTCCAGCACAGCCTGGATCAGCCCGTTGAGCGGGGCGACATCCGAGCGCACGTCAGCCTCGAAGCCCAATTCGCCGCGCGCTGAGAGTACCGCGATGCCGTGGTCGCCCATTGCACCGGAGATCAACACCACGTCGCCTGATCGCGCCTGCTCTCCGCCAATTTGCCGGCTGTCGGGAATCCAACCGATGCCAGCAGTATTGATAAATAACTGATCGGCTTTGCCGCGTTCCACCACCTTGGTATCCCCGGCCACGATCTGTACCCCAGCCTCTGCCGCAGACGCCTGCATGGATGCCAGCACCTGTTGCAGCACCTCGACTTGCAGGCCCTCCTCAAGTATGAAGCCCGCTGTCAGATAGAGCGGAACGCCGCCCGACATGGAAATATCGTTGACCGTGCCACAGACTGCCAGCCGGCCAATATCGCCGCCCGGGAAAAACAACGGCGTGACGATGTGTGAATCGGTCGAGACTGCCAGCCGGCCGCCAGACTCGCCGCTGCCGTTGGCTGCCACCCGCGCGAAGTCATTGCCGGCTGCCAGCGCCGGACTGGAAAGGAACGGCTTGAAGGTCTTTTCGATCAGGTCGCGCGTCATGCGCCCGCCTGAACCGTGACCCATGACAATCTGTTCACTGTGGCGCAGCGGCAGCGCGCAGACCGGCCCTTCCAGGGGAGGGATCTTTTCTTCAGGCTTCATTGGCTGTGTTTTCCTGTAAAATCAAAGGTTTTCAACCCGGGCATAGCGGTAGTAAGCCGAGCAGGCCCCTTCCGCTGACACCATGGGAGCGCCAAGCGGGTTGGAGGGGGTACACTGCTGGCCAAAGGCCGGGCATTGGTGCGGTTTCTTTAACCCTTGCAAGATTTCACCGGCGATACAGACCGGTGACTCGGCAGTATGGATATCTTCTACGGAGAAGCGTTTTTCAGCATCAAATTCAGCCAGTTCCGGCAGCAGCCCCCAGCCGCTCATGGGTATGGTGCCAATGCCGCGCCAGTTGCGGTCTACCGGCTGAAAAGTTCGTTGAATAATTGACTGGGCGGCTCTGTTGCCCTCCGCCGTTACCGCGCGCTGGTAGGCATTTTGAACTTCCACTTCGCCCTTTTCGAGCATACGCACCACCTGTAAGATGCCCTGCACCAGGTCAAGCGGTTCAAAGCCGGTGACGGCCATCGGCACGCGGTATTGATCGGCCAGCGGCAGGTAATCCTGGTAACCCATCACCGTACACACGTGACCTGCCAGCAGGAATCCCTGCACCCGGTTGGCCGGTGACCCCAGAATGGCGTGCATGGCAGGCGGTACGCACACCTGCGAGACCAGCACCGAATAATTCTTTAGTCCTAATTGCCTGGCCTGCAGCACGCTCATCGCGTTGGGCGGAGCGGTGGTCTCGAAGCCGATGGCAAAAAAGACCACCTGTTTATCGGGGTTTTGTTGCGCCAGTTTGACTGCGTCCAGCGCGGAATAGACCACGCGCACATCCCCCCCGGCAGCGCGGATGCTGAAAAGATCGCGGTGCGAACCCGGCACGCGCAGCATATCACCGTACGAGCAGAAAATAACATCCGGCCTGGCGGCAATTGCCAGCGCTTTGTCGATCAATTCCAGCGAGGTCACGCAAACCGGGCATCCAGGGCCGTGAACCAGTTCGATTTCCGGCGGCAGCAGTTGATCCAGGCCGTAATGCATGATGGCGTGGGTCTGACCACCGCAGATCTCCATAATCACCCACGGTTTGGTAACCGTGCGGCGGATTTCTTTCAGCACCCCCTGGATGATTTCATTGTCGCGGAAGGCGATTGAAAACTGGTTGACGTCCATCTGCCTAATCCTTGTTGGAAGAAGTGAACATGACGCTTTCGGGATCGAGTTCACCCGCTAGCTGCCCTAATTCCTCCAGCAAGCGCAGGGTTTCCAGCGCATCTTCTTCACTCAGAATGTTGAGGGCAAAGCCGGCGTGAATAATGGCATATTCGCCAACAAGGGCATCCGGAGCGGCTTCCATACAGGCTTCCCGCAGCACGCCGCCAAAATCGATTTTGGCCATTTTTAATCCGCCCTGCTCGTACAACTCGACAATTTTTCCTGGTATTCCGAGGCACATAGTTCCTCCACTCTCGATAAGCAACGCTAAAGGATTTGACTGCCGGCAACCACAGCCTGACCCAGCGCGATGCAGCCGTCATTGGCAGGCACGCGCTGGTGGATGAGTACGGTGAAGCCGTCCGCTTCAAGCAGATTTTGGGTTTTTTCCAGTAACAACATATTTTGCCAGACTCCGCCGCTTAAGGCAACAATCTTTGATGCGCTGTTTTGCGATAACTGTTGACACACTTCAACCGTCAATCGGGCAACGCTGTTGTGGAAGCGTGCAGCCAGAACCGGTTGAGCAGTCCCGGCGCGCCAATCGCGCAGCAGCATGTGCCACAGCGGAGCCGGATCGATGATACCGTCCTGAATGCTGAACGGATAGGCTCCAATCTCTGACGGGTCGGCCAGCTGCTCGAGCTCGATGGCAGCCTGACCTTCGTAGGTGGCAGTCTGTCGGACGCCAATCAGCGCCGCTGCAGCATCGAACAGCCGCCCCATGCTGGAGGTCGGCGGCGCGTTAAGGCTGCGGGTCAACTGGGCGTGCAACACGCTGCGCTCTTCCCCACAAAGCGCCTCTACCGCCGGGATATCCGGCTCCCATTCGATGCCTGCTGACCACAGGTGAGCTAAGGCCATGCGCGCGACTTTGCGCACCGCCTGGTCGCCGCCAGGCAGCGGCACAACCTTGAGGTGAGCCGCCCGTTGGTAACTCTTATACCCGCCGACTAAAAACTCAGAACCCCAGATGCCGCCGTCAGTGCCGTAGCCGGTACCGTCAAAACATGCCCCGATCACCGGTTCATCGCCCTGCCAGCCGTTATCTGCCAGGCAGGCTGCCAGGTGCGCGTGGTGATGCTGAACCTGAAAAAGCGGCAGGTTTTCCGCGCTGGCGCGGGTCTGGGCGTAGCGGGTCGCCAGGTAATCCGGGTGCAGGTCAGCGGCAAGGACCTGCGGTTGGATGCGAAACAGGCGTTCGTAATGCCGGATGCCTTCTTCGAAGGAGCGCAGTGTCTCGTAGTTTTCCATGTCGCCGATGTAATGGGAGAGGAAAGCGTAGCGCTGACGGGTCAGGCAGAAGATGTTTTTGAGTTCCGCGCCGGCTGCCAGCAGCGGCGGGTTTTCCCGCGCAAGTATCAGCGGGTCGGGGGCGTAACCGCGCGAGCGTCGGATGAAATAGGACTTATTCCGGTGGGTGCGAACGACTGAGTCGTCCACCCGCATGTGAATGCCTCGGTCATGCTGCAGGAAGGCATCTGCCAGCCCGGTCAGACGTTCGTGGGCTTCACCATCCCGGTAGGCGATGGGTTCTTCACTGAGATTCCCGCTGGTCATCACCAGCGCAGTCGGGAAGCCTGCTTCCGGTTCGAGCAGCAGCAGGTGCTGCGGGGTGTAGGGCAGCATAAAGCCGAGCATCTTCTGCATCGGGGCGGCCGAAGGAGCAATGGTGGATTCAGGTTTGCGTTCCAGCAGGACAATCGGGTGCTGCAGCGAGGTGAGCAGGCCGCGTTCCGCCGGGGTCACCTGACAATGCCGTTCGATTTGCTCAAGGCTGAAGGCCATCAACGCGAAAGGCTTGTCGGAGCGCTTCTTACGCCGGCGCAATTCATTCACTGCGTCTGCATTGGTTGCATCACAGGCCAGGTGGTAGCCGCCAAGTCCCTTGACTGCCAGAATCTTGCCATTTTTTAGCCACTCTCGGGCGCGCTGCAGCGCATCTTCGCGTTCGGCCAAGTGCTTGCTGTCGACCTCGAACCAGAGTTGCGGCCCGCAAGTCGGACAGGCTATCGGTTGGGCATGGAAGCGACGGTCGAGCGGATCGTGGTACTCTGCCTGGCATACTGGGCACATCTGAAAATCCGCCATGGTAGTAAACGGACGGTCGTAGGGGATGTCGCGAATGATGCTGAAGCGCGGGCCGCAGTTGGTGCAGTTGATGAACGGATAACGGTAGCGGCGATTGGCCGGATCGAACAGCTCGCGCTGGCAATCCGGGCAGATGGTCGTGTCCGGCGAGACCGGGATAAATTCGTTCGGGTCAGGCTGGCTCTCCAGAATATCAAATTGTGTATAGTGGTCTGGCTGGATGGCCTCAGAAACAAGCGAATCAATGCGCGCCAGCAGCGGCGGTCGCTGCTGCAATTCGGTCAGAAAGGCATTCAAGCCGTCTGATCGGCCGTTGACTTCGATCTCGACCCCGCTGGAAGTATTGCGTACCCAACCGGTCAACTGGTTGCGGATGGCAAGACCGTACACAAAGGGCCGGAAACCGACCCCCTGGACGATCCCGCGCACCCGAACCCTAAGCCCGGCCTGGTCAGTCATTACACCTGCTTTGCAGCAGCCAGCCTGCCACGCAGCCAATCGGCCCAGGCATCGATGCCTTCACCGGTTTTGCAGGAGACTGCAAAAGTCGTCAGACCCGGGTTGAGCATTTCTACGCCCTGCCGGAAGTATTCCATGCGGAAGTCGATGTAGGGCAGCAGGTCGGTCTTGTTGATGACCAGCACGTCCAGCCCGCGGTAGATGTTCGGATATTTGTAGGGTTTGTCATCCCCTTCGGGGATGGAGGCAACCAGCAGATTGATGTGAGTACCCAGGTCAAAGGCTGCCGGGCAGATCAAATTGCCGACGTTTTCCACGATCAGCAGGTCGATTTCTAGCAGCGGCAACTGCTGCAGCCCGGCTTTGAGCATGACTGCGTCCAGGTGGCATTCGCCGCCGGTGTTGATCTGCACCGCAGGCATGCCTACCGCGTTGATCTTGTCGGCATCGATGGTCACCGGGGCTGTATCGCCTTCGACCACGCCAATATTGACCTCCGGTCGCAGCGCTTGGATGGTCTTGAGGATGAAGGAGGTTTTACCGGCGCCTGGAGAAGCCATGAGGTTAATGGAAAACGCGCCGGCTTGATCCAACACCTGGCGGTTGAGTTGAGCGACCTGATCGTTGGCATTAAGTATATTTTCGACAACCTGTACCCGGTTTACCGTCATGAGCTGCTCCTATACCTTTTCTACCTCAATGGATTCCATAAAAAATTCGTCACCGGCTGCCACCGTCAATCGATAACTGCCGCAAGCCGGGCAGGGCTCCAGTTGGCTGGCCAATTCAAACTCGCCCTGGCAATCCTGGCAGCGCATGCGCGCTTGAATGCGTTTGAAATGCAATTGCGCTCCCTGGCAGATTGTATTTTCGGCCATGCTGTCCCAATAGAACTGAACCGAATCGTCAACAATACTGGAGAGCTGACCGATCACCAGGTAAATATCCGTCACCCGGGCTGCCTCTGCTTGCTGTGCATGCCGGGTCGCAATTTCCAAAATGGATTCCGTCACCGCTAATTCATGCATGGCCGATTTACCAATAATAATCGTGTTTCTGGAAAACGCGCTGGTTACAAGGTTGGATTCCCGCTGTGTTCACCTGAAAGTTGGAGGATCAGATCCAATAACTGTAATTTGGTGGTTAACATATTCGTCGCAACCACATTCGCCAGACGCCGCATGATCACAAAGCCAACGTGATTGTCCTCTTCGCAGAGTCCGGCCAGGTCATCCCCGTTAATCACCAGAAGGCGTGAATCCTTTAACGCGGTTGTGGTTGCCACCCTTTGGCGGATGACCGGAACCATTTTCGACCAACCGATGATGTCCAGCGCCTCAGCCTGATAAATGCGTACTGGCTCATGACCAGGGACGGCCGAATCCACCGCAATCTGGCCGTCCAGGATGATATACATGTTGTCGGCCCGGTCGCCCTCGCAAAAAATAACCTCGCCAGCCGATACTTCCATAATCGTGGAAATACTTGCCAGACGTTCCAATTGTTTGGAATTAAAATCCAAAAACCAGGGAATGCTTTTCAGGGTATCAATAAGGAGTGCGAGCGGCATCATCATATTTACAACTTTCTAAATTGTGTACCTTCTTTTGTAACATTACCGCCGGTCAAATTGAAGTGTCCTCCATCAGTAAGGGCGCGGTCGATTGTCATAAATGTCTTGCGAATAAATCACCTGCCTGATCGATCTTTGAGATAATTACACGCACAGCTTGCCGGGCCAAGTCTTCCGTTTGCTTCGACAGGTTTTGCGCGAAGCCGAACTCATAGCCGCGAACCGAAATCAACGTAGCTTTGGGGGTTTTTCCATACAGTGAACCAGCCAGCGCTAGGCAACTTTGCGGGGTGAGGTGGTGGGTGAACGGCGACGTTTGAAAATTGGCGTTTAGCTCTTCGACGTGCAATAGATCCGCCACGCTGCCGGTATGGGCGTCGATAAAGATAACTTCGTCAAACTCTGCAACCCATTCGGCGCTTTCGGGCGTCAACTGCAGCGCAAAAGTGGTCGTGATGGCCGGGGAAATGACGCGGTTGGATTCCTCGGGAACAGCCGGAAGCATGACCTGATAATGTTCTGCCACCCCGCGCAGAATATGCCAGGCGACGCCGTCATCCTGGCGGTCGATGTTGCCGTACCCGAAGAGTAAAAGCTTCATTGCTGTCACACAAGTTTCGATCAGGTCTGGGTTAGTAGCAACAAGTTACATCCAGACCTGATCGAACTCCATCTAGAAGCCTGGCCAAAAAGGTAATCGATTTACGCGATTGGAAGTATACTCCGCATCAGCCCAAAATAGGAGTGGAAGATGCGGGGGAAAGTTTCTCGTCAACTAGAAGTGACATGGCCCCAACCGGAGCCCATTTTTTCTGTTGATCCCATCACCATTTATTCGGCCTTACTCCAGAACTTATCTCGGACGCTAACACCACGGCTTATCAAAGCTGCAATCCCACAACACCCTGCTGGTCTCCTATTTGTACAATGGCGAAGTCTGAAAGGGCCACGAAAGAGGGCAGGGGGATCACCCTCCAGCGATGCGTAGTAAGTCGGAGCAGTGCAGTCCGAGCCCAACTTGCATGATCCGATAACTGAGATCCCCATCCCTCCACTCCAGAACCCCTGCGTCCGACTTGGTTTGCCAGTTACCTTGTTCATCCGAGGCACCCTGCACGCACATCCCCTGTTTTCCATTTACTGTGACTATTTGTCTGGCTGTATTGGGATAGTTGGAGTTTTCCAGCAACCCCTGAATTGTCTCAGCAATGATTTCGCCTTTGCTTTCACCAGGAAAACGATAAACGAGGCGAATTGATTGTGGAAGACCTGTTATGTCTGGAGCCTGTTGAATCATTCCGCTTGGCAACCAGACGGGTTGAAAAGGCTCAAAAGCAATCTTCACGAGGAGAGTTACAAACTGAAGGCTAGCCTCTTTCACTTTTGCTGTAACTTCCCAACATCCTTCACTAGGGAAAACCAATCGGCTTGGGTGAAATCCAGTTTCATCGTACCCATCCGGCTTACCCCTCAGGATTACTTCTGGCATCGTTAGCGCCGGTGCATCCAGTCGTCGTCCTGTGATAACAATCTCACCTGGGATCGTCCGGTACCAAAGCCATTTCATCTCCAAAGATCCATTGAGGTTTATTTGCCCAGGCCCGCCCGGGTAAAAAAGGACAACACCACCTGGCCAAGGTACGGTGAACAGATTACCTTCGGTATTTCCAAGTCCTCCTTCGGCAGAAATATAGTGCTCATCTGGTGATTTGATGAGATTAGGGCGACTTGTCGGACAAGAGTTAATTGATTGAGATTGTGTTGGCATAGCGGGTGTTGTGTTCATAGGTAATGCAGAAGCTGAGATTGGGGTATCAGTCAGCACCAGTCCATCTGGAGTCCTTGGCATAACCCTATTTTTAGCGACGCTCTGACACCCTGCTAAAATTACGAGTAACGGTGACAGTACGAATACCAGTACTAACGAACTCCTCATCTATCCTCCAGCCATTTCTTTCAAATGGAGTGTCAGATGAATACCTTCTTCGACAATGTGACTGTGGAACATGGTAGATTTTGTAGAGGGGCCCGGGGGTGAGGATTTTACTGATGGCGAAATTTGACATTATCGAAGGAGTTACAACTAACTTAACAATTACGGCGCGGGCTGTGTTCCCCAGAGATAAGCATATGAGCGGGAGACACCAGCGCAAGATCCGTTACAGGTAGCACCAGGATTATAACATTCACACACTTGTAATCACGGCTTTCAGGGGCGTAGTTACAAAACCAACACCACGCGTATGGACAGGATTGTGATGAGCAAGGTGAAGTAGGTGAATAGCACAAGTTGCAGCACTTGTAGCTTACGGTCGCAGAAACATTTTTAGGCATACCCAGTAATGCCGATAGAGCAGCGATAGTACCTACTCCTAATCCTTTTAAGAAGGTTCTACGTTCCATGTACTTACCTAGACTCTTGACCAACTTTTCTGTAGACATTTGCAATTCTCCTTTCTTGGTTAGATAGAGGAATGATTTTCAACCAGGAACTTTACATCATAGCAGACCTTGTTAATGCTTCCTAAGACACAAACCAGACAATGAGAACGACCGTAGCCCAGACCAGGCCTAACACATGAATCCGCTGAAACAGTTGATATTGCCCTGCTATTCCATCCAAGAGGGCAAGCTGAGGTGGATTGGCAAGATGAACAGAGCCAACAAGCCTTTTTGCAGCGGATCGTTCGGGATGCGCAGCATTTGCAGCATCTGGCCCAAGAAACGCGTGTGGCATTGGCCAAAGATCATCCCCAGCAGGAACGGATCGTCCAGGCGGGGCAACTGCTTGACCAATTAATCGCGCAAGATGTGGAATTTCCAGATGGACAGGCCAAGCTGAAAGAAGGCGTCAGCCAGGATTGGATCGTTTCGGTGCATGACCCAGAGATACGGCATGGGCGCAAAAGTAGCTCTAAACGGTTTGATGGTCATAAAGCCGCAGTCGCTGTGGATGCCGAAAGCCAGTTGATCACGGATGCCAACGTGCTGGCGGGGAATGCCTGGGATGCCACCGACGCATTGACATTGGTTGAAAACAGCGAGACCCATACCGGCCTAGCCGTCGAGGAAACGATCAGCGATTGTGCCTATTCGGATTTCAATGGGCTATTGGCCGGAGCATAATGGAGTCAAACAGCCCAAACAATTCTTCTCTTTTCCAGCACCCACCTGTACTGCCTGTCCCTTGCGAGCGCAGTGTGTCAAAACCGAGGCCAAACGCGGTCGATCCATTCAACTGCATCCCCAAGAAGCCTTATTGCAGCAGGCAAGAGCTTTGCAGAATAGTCCTGCGTTTCTAGCCTACCGACAAGTACGTCAGACGGTTGAGCATCGCCAGGACCGTTTGGTGCAGTTGGGCATCCGTCAGGCGCGTTACTTTGGTCGAAAAAAGACTTTGTTTCAGTTGCTGATGGCCGCGACGGTGGCCAATTTGACCTTAATCGCCACTAAAACCGGGCAAATACGGGCAAAAACGGGCCTTTTTTCGTTGCTTTTTGCCTTGCGTAAAGCCCTTCAGGATGCAATTGCTGTTTCTGAAAACTTCACCCTTCGATCAATGGTTATCTCGTATCCAAAAACGCCGGTTTTCGGCCAGACTTCTAGTCTGTGTTGCGAGAAATGGTTTGTGTCAGGTCGCCTTGCGAGTCAACCATCTCGATCACAATCGGCATTTGACCGACGGCATGGGTGGAGCAGGATAAGCATGGGTCGTAAGCGCGCACTGCCGCCTCCACCCGGTTGAGCAACCCTTCTCGGATTACCTGGCCATTGATGTATGTCTTGGCGACGCTATCCACCGCTTTGCTCATCGCCCAGTTGTTGTTGCCGGTAGCCACAATCAGGTTTACCCGTTCCAACTGACCGTTTTCATTGGCAAAGTAATGGTGCCACAGGGTTCCGCGCGGCGCTTCTATCACGCCAACGCCTTCGCCCCTGTAGTCGTGACGGGTATTGAGCAGGTCGGTCGAGAGGGCATCCGGGTCATCGAGCAGCACTGCCACATTTTCAACCGCGTACAGAGCTTCGATCAGACGGGCATAATGATAGTAGAGAGTGTTTTCGACCGGTTTTCCGCTGTTGATGGCCTTGAAAACTTTTAGTTCGGCATCTGCCAGCGGGGTTGCCATTCGGTCAGAGGCGTTGAGCCGGCCCAGCGGCCCGACGCGGTAAACGCCCTGAGGGAAACCCATCTTTTTATAGTAGGGGAACTTGAGGTAGGACCAGTCTTCCACGTGCTCCGCGATGTAGTCCAGGTACGTTCGCCCATCGAAGAGTTCCATCTGCTTGCCGGCTGCGTCGATCAGTCGGATGTCGCCGTCGTATAACTCAAGTGTATTGCCCGGTTTGACCATCCCCAGGTAACCGGTCGGGAAAACGGCAAATTTGTTGATATCTTCCTGGTTAGCCTCGGCCCACCCCTTCATGATCTGAATGCCGACTTTGACCGTGTCCAGTGCTTTGTGGTAACCCGCTAAAATCAAGTCGCGTTCCTCGGGCGTGAGGGCTTTGTTAACTCCGCCGGGGACGGCAAAAACCGGGTGTATGCGGCGTCCGCCCAGGATATGGATGATCTCCTGCCCGTATTTGCGTAAATTCACTGCTTTGAGCGCCAGATCCGGGTTTGCCTGAATCAGCCCGACCACATTGCGGATCGCCGGGTCGGCATCAAAACCAAGCAACAGGTCAGGCCCGGCCAGTTCGAAGAAGTGCATGCCGTGGCTCTGGATGACCTGCCCCATATGCATCAGCTCGCGCAGCAGCCTGGCCGGGCGGGGTGGAGGCGCGCCGTACACTTCATCGCCGGCTTTGGCGGCCGCCAGGTGATGCGATACCGGGCAAATGCCGCAGATGCGCGGGGTGATATTGGGCATTTCGAACACCATGCGGCCTTCGCAGAACTTCTCGAAACCGCGAAATTCATTGACATGCAAATAGGCATGGTCAACGTTGCCATCTTCTTTCATGTGAATGGTCACTTTGGCGTGACCTTCGATTCGGGTTACCGGTTCGATTGTGATTTTTTGTGTCGCCATCCATGCCTCCATTAAATCCAGGACAGTTTTTCGTCTTTGAGGACTGGCTTGCGGCCTTGCGCCAATTCGCTGAGGACGTAAAAAATCGCGTCAGCGCTGGGCGGGCAGCCTGGGACGAAAATGTCCACTGGTACCACCTCTTGCAATGAACGGGCGCGGGTCATGGTCGCCAGTTCAGGGTTGTCCGGGATTTTTCCATTCTCATCTGTGCTTTCAGTTTCAATGTAGGCCCGGCGCAGCGCCTCTTCCAATGGAAAGAAGTTTCGCATAGCCGGAACGCCACCAAAGACAGCGCAATCGCCCAGAGCGACCAGGATGCTGCAACGGCTGCGCATGCGGTGTGCTACCTCTTCATTGGCGCTGTTGTTGACTGCGCCTTCCAGAATGCCTACGGCAACGCCGGTTTCATCCGGTTCTTTCAGGTCGGTGATGGGGGTGGCGCGTAAATCAGCAACTTGCACCAGGGTCACGATTCGTTCGTCGATGTCCAGCAGTGACATGTGACAGCCGGCGCAACCCGCCAGCCAATCCGAAGCAACTTTTGGTTTAGTCATCAGTTTTTCCTCATCCTCAGGCAGCCTGAACTGTGATTTCGACCGGCGAGGGTCGCTGCAGCAGCTCAGCTTTCCAATCCCCGGCAGTGGCAAGATTTAGCTGCTGTGCCAGGCTTTTGAGCGCTTCTTCATTGGTGCGCACAACCGTCCCGGATGTCGGAAGGCTCTTTTCAGCTTTTTGTAACTGGCCGTCAGCGTTCAGGTAATGCCCATCCTGCTCCAACCAACTGGTAACTGGCAGCACCACATCCGCGCCAGCCGTCAATTTGGAGGCATGACTGGCCTGCACAACCAGGAATGGGGCTTCGTCCAGCGCTTTCACCAGCCGTTCGGAGGGATTCTCGTCACCGAGCACAACATAGGCAGCTTGATGGCCGTTCAACCGGAAGGGCTTGTCAAGTTCGTACTGGGCTGCTGCCAGGCTGTTGGCTCCGCCCTTAAGGCTGACCAGTTTTGCGCCGGAAATTTCAGCCAGTTTGACGAGCGCATTCAGCACATCCTGGGTTTGCACCTGGGCAGCATCGTAGATGATGACCGGACGGGCTGTCGAGGCGAATTTAAAGCCAGCTTCGAGCAGCAGATCGGTCGAGACGCCGCTCATTTCAGCCGCTGCGTTCATTACCGCAATCGCGTCGCCGGTGAATACAGCCTTGTTTTGGCCTAAACGGGAGATGGCAGCCATCAGCCCGGTCAGCAAATCGAGTTCTTTGCCGGTCCTGGGCGTCAGTGTGCAGTTTGCCAGGTTATTCAGCGGATTTTCGCCGGTATCAATGACGACCAGCGGCGCGCCGTTTTGCATCAGCCGGCGAGCAAAGAAACCCGCGACCTCATGTTCATTGACCAGGTCGGCCTCAAAAATCATGAAGCTGTCAGCCTGTTTGACATCTTTGAAAGTACCTTCAAAGGCTTTACCCTTACTGGCAGCAAACTGGGATAGCAGGGACGTGGCGCTGCCTTCTTCCAGGGAGGTCACCATGCTGCTCTTAAGGCCATCGGCAAACAAATACTTGAACAGTTGCAGCGTCTCCGCGCTCTGGCGGGTGGAAACCAATGCAGCCACCTGGTCGGCTGGCTGCAATTTCGCGGATACGGCTGCCAGGGCTTCTTCCCAACTGACCGGCTGTAACGCGCCGTCCTTCCGCACCAACGGGGTGGTCAGACGCTGGCGGTCCTCTGCCAGGGGGGCAAAGCGCCCCGTCTTGCAGAGGATGCCGGAGTTGATCGGGGCATCCCAGTCGCCTTCGATCCGAATGACCTGACCGTTGCGAGAAAAGACCTGAATGCCGCAGCCCAGAGAGCAGCCGACGCAAATCGTTTTTTGGACGTCCAGATTTTTCTTATGACCGAGGTAGGCGCTCTTGCGGTCGATCAACGCGCCGGTTGGGCAGACCTGAATGCAGGTGCCGCAGGATACGCAGGAACTTTGACCGAGCGGCACATTGAGGTCCGCGATGACGAAGGTTTTGGCGCCGCGTTCTTCGACGCCCAGGGTATTGGCTCCCACTAATTCAGAGCAGGCGCGAATGCAGCGCCGGCACAAGATACAGCGGTTATGCTCCAGGATGAAGTCGGGGTGCGAGGCATCAACCGGATACGGCTGCCAGTTTGGCGGCAATGGCCAGTTGGTCATGCTTTCGCCGTAAGCCGCGTTCTGCAGATCGCAGTCGCCGCCGCTGACCTGGCAGTAGGGGCAGAAATGATTGCGCTCAGAGAAGATGAGCGTCAACACGAATTTCCGGGCAGTTTTCACCTTATCCGTGTCGGTGCGCACCACCATATTGTTGGAAACCGGTATGGTGCAAGCCGATTGCAGCGTGCGGAACCCGTCGATTTCCACCATGCACAGGCGGCAGCCGCCGAAGGGGGTCAGGTGCGGATGGTCGCACAGGGTTGGGATTTCGATGCCGGCCTGGCGAGCAGCGTTCAATACTGTTGTGCCTTCGGTCACTTCGATGGGTTGGTTATTAATGGTCAGGCTAAGCATTCGATCTCACTCCTTAACCAGGGGCGTATTGACAGGTTGTCGATCGTAATAATCGAGGATTTATACCGTTCGCCGCTCAATGTACAGCCTCTTTCGTATTGCAAACACCCGCCGGGCAAACGCCCAGGCGAATGTGTGCTTCGACTTCGGCGCGGAAATGCGTCAAAATATCCTTAAGCGGGGTGCCGGCTGTCTGGCCCAGGCCGCAATAGGAGAGGTTGTAAAGGTTCGTGCTCAATTCCATCAACTGATCGAGCGTCTTTAAGGTCGCGCGGCCGCTGGCGATGGCATCCAACATTTCCCAGGCGCGTTGGGTGCCGATGCGGCACGGAAAGCATTTGCCGCATGATTCGGTGCGGAAGAAGTTGAGCAGCACTTTGGCCAGATCAACCACGCAGGTATCCTCGTTACAAATGAGCAGCGCGCCGGAACCTAGCGCCACGCCAGCTTTTCCAAAGGAGTCGAAGTCCATCGGCGTGTCTTGCAAGGAGGCAGGGATAATGGATCCGCTCGACCCGCCGGTTTGCGCCATTTTGAAGTTTTCGCCGCCCTTCATTCCCTTGGCATAGATGGCGATCACTTCGCGCAGGGTTATGCCCATCGGCACTTCGATCAGCCCGGTGACATTCACATTGCCGAGGATGGTATAGACTTTGGTGCCCGGGCTGGAAAGAGTGCCAAAACTGCGGTACCAGGTTGCGCCGTTGAGCAAAATCGGCGGCACGTTGGCCAGGGTTTCGACATTGTTGACCAGGGTTGGCTTGCCAAAAAGACCGTGAGTGGTCGGGAACGGTGGACGGGTGCGCGGCTGACCGCGTTTCCCCTCGATCGATTCAAGCAGAGCGGTTTCTTCGCCGCAAATATAGGCGCCAGCGCCGCTGTGAATATGCAAGTCAAAATTAAATGCAGTTCCAAAGATATTTTGGCCGAGGAAACCCATTTCTTTGGCCTGCAAAATGGCCAGTTTGAAGCGTTCCTGCGCCAAAGTATATTCGCCGCGGATATAGATATAACCTTCATCCGCGCCGACCGCATAGGCCGCTAATGCCAGGGCCTCGATGATGCTATGCGGATCGCCTTCCAGAATCAAACGGTCCTTGAAAGTCCCGGGCTCCGATTCGTCCGCATTGCAAATGACGTACTTCTTTGCGGACTTCTCTTTGGCGACGAACCCCCATTTGGTGCCGGTTGGAAAGCCAGCGCCGCCGCGTCCGCGCAGCCCGGATTTTTTGATCTCATCGATCACCTGGGTTGGCGTTGATTCGGTCAATGCTTTGCCCAGGGCTGTGTATCCGTCGTGCAGAATGTAATCCTCGATGTTGGTCGGGTCGATAATGCCTGCCCGGCGCAGAACGATGCGCTGTTCGGCCGGCAGCGTGCCTTTACGCGTATTCAACCAGGCAATTTTGCCGCTTAATTCGCGATTCGAAGCCTGCAGGTCAACCGCGATGCGCCCTTTGTATAAGTGTTCTTCAACCAGTGTATGTACATCTTCGACAGTAACCGGGCCATAAACCGCGGCTTCGGGGTAAACGATGACCAATGGCAGGGCGTCATGCCGCCCGACATCGCCGATCATCGCCAGTGAGACTTCCTCATCCAGGCCGTACGTTTTGATTTCGGCTTGCAGCCGGTCAAACACGCCCTGGGCGCCGCGCTGCAAGCTAATGGGGTCGCTGGAGACTAAAACCATGGAACGAATTGTTTTCATCTGGTTTCTCCCTTAGCTGTAGCGCGCTAAAATATCCGGGATCTTGTCGGCGGTCAAATTGCCGTAAACGTCCTCGTCGATGATGATGACCGGGCCTACGCCGCAAATGCCTAGACAGCTGGTGGTGACGAGCGTCCATTTCCCGTCCGGGCTGGTCTCTTCCGGGGCCAGTTTCAGGCTCTCCTGGAGGGTTTCCCACACCTCGCGCCCGCCCACCACATGGCAGGGTGCGCTCTCGCAGAACTGAATCACATGCCGCCCGCGTGGTTTGGTGGATAGCATGTGGTAGAAGCTCGCGACGCCCAGCACGCTGCTGCGCGGCTCCTTCAGGCGTTGGCTGATTTCGCTCAGCGCTTCGGCTGGCAGGAAACCCAGCGCCTGGTTTACCTGGTTCAATATCGGGATCAATTCATCCCGGGTTACGCCGTGGCGGTCAATGGCTGCGTTGACGGCTTCCTGGACTTTATTGCTCTTCATGGTTGCTACGGGCATTCTCCTCCTCCTGACATCCTTTGGCTGTAATGGGGTGCATGCAGATATTTTGTTAATGGATTGCGATGGCGTTGAAATTGCAGACCTGAATACTGATACCGTAGTGGACTTGGCAGACTACAGGAGAATGACGTGATTCTGAACGACCTTCCCATCAGCTACATGATCCGCCAGAATTTGCCGGGCGACCCCGGGGGTAACTTTGCCGTAATTGACCATAGGTTGATTGCCAATAACTACCTGGACAATCGGCTCCTTCTCACACAGGCCGATGCAGCCAGTCTGTTTGACGACGATTCCCACCCGGTTGTTGTTCTGAATATCTTCCAGGATGGCTTTCATTGTGTCGCGCGCTCCAGCCGCAATCCCACAGGTTCCCATGCCGACGATCACTTCGATTTGACCGGCGGCGGCCTTGGCTTTGCGTTTTTCGAGGACTTCTTTGCGGATTCGGGTTAAATCGTCCAAACTTTTGATGGTTGCCATACATCCACTCCTTGATTTTGGGGTGCAAAACTCGAAAATAAATCCTTGCGTGCGAAACGATGCCGTTCTCGCATCTGATCATCGGGATCAGCCTTCCAGGCGAATTCTTTGGCGCAGAGATACCAGTAACGTCCATTTTTCGGCTGTCCAACCTGCGGGAACAGGAGGCCAAAGCTAAAATTCCTTCTTAGTTTACTCGATGGCGAATTTAGGGTAAGTGGAAAACCTCCTTATCTATGTGCAATTTGTCACAAACCAAAATTGTATAAGCGCAAAGTTCATCAGGTCGGTGCTCCAGACAAATCTCAGAAGTAAAACTGCCGACTTATGATAGAATTTTCACACCCTCTGGCAGAAAAGAAGGCACCTTATGGAAAAAATCGTTGCTTCAATTAAAGGTACCCGGGACTTTTATCCCGAGGATATGGCGGTCCGTTCGTGGCTGTATGCCAAATTGCGGGAAGTTTCTGAGTCGTTTGGCTACCAGGAATATGACGGCCCTTTCCTGGAAAAAATTGACCTGTATGCCGCCAAATCCGGCGAAGAATTGGTCAAAGAGCAGGCATTTGTGTTTCCGGACCGCGGCGGAGATTTGATCACGCTGCGCCCGGAACTGACGCCAACGCTGGCGCGTATGGTCGCTCAACGCCAGCATCAATTTACTTATCCGCTGCGCTGGTGGTCGTTTGGCCCTTTCTGGCGCTATGAACGGCCGCAAAAGGGACGCACCCGCGAGTTTTTCCAATGGAATATCGATCTGATCGGCTCGAATTCGCCCGAAGGCGATGCCGAGCTGGTGGCAATTTGCGCCGCATTCTTCAAAAATGTGGGGCTGAAACCCAACCAGGTTGGCGTTTTTGTCAATGACCGCCGCCTGATGGACGGGCAACTGGTGAAAATCGGGATCACCTCGGATGCGCTGCGCAAAACTGTGTTCAAGCTGATCGACCGCCGCGACAAAATGCTTCCAACTGAATGGGACGGCTTTGCGATCGAATCTGGGCTGAACTTGGCGCAGTTGACTGATCTCAAGAAAATGCTCGACAACCGCGCCCTGTGGAAGGAATCACCGGAATTGACTCGGGTGTTTGCCGCTTTGGACGCGCTTGGCGCGTCAGCGTATGTCCATTTTGACCCGCAAATCATTCGCGGATTGGATTATTACACTGCCACCGTTTTCGAGGCGCGCGATCTGGGTCGGGAAGGACGGGCGATCCTGGGGGGCGGTCACTATGACAACCTGGTAGAGGATGTTGGCGGTGAACCGCTGCCGGCGGTTGGTTTTGCCATGGGCGACGTGATGACTCGGCTGGTACTGGAGAAATACAACTGCCTGCCGGAGTTTAAACCTTCTCCGGCGGACATTTTGGTGACGGTGTTCGAACCGTCCTTGCTGGAACATTCATTGAAGATTTCGGCCAGCCTGCGGGAGGCTGGCTTCAAAGTGTCCTGTTTTATCGAAGATTCCAAGCTACCCCGGCAGTTGAAATACGCCGACAAAATGGGAATCCGCTTTGTGGTCATCGTCGGACCGGACGAATTCGCAGCCGAAAAGGCGACGGTCAAAGATCTGGCAGCCCGCCAGCAGGCGACTGTACCCGTCGATGATATTTTGCCGGCCATTCGTCGATGGCTTGCATAAGAAAATAGGCTGTGATAGAATCTTCATGCTTATGGTGGGCGTAGCTCAATGGCAGAGCGCTACACTGTGGATGTAGATGTTGTGGGTTCGACCCCCATCGCCCACCCCTGATTGGATCCGTAAAACACCCTTTTGAGGGTGTTTTTGGTTGCGCAACTGTTGTCCTCATACGGGGATTGTATGGGTTCGACCCTGGATGTGGATTGGGATATAAGGCTTGCCAATCTGCCACCAGATGTTTCCTTTGACTTTTACTTTCGTTCTTTTATTCCAAGCTTTCCGTCCGATTCCTTCCAAGGAGAAGCAGAAAGCCTATCGGCAGCGTGACGATCCCAAGGAACACAATGGCCCATCTGCTCAAACGCAAGCCCAGCTTGGTAAGAATCGCAACCCCGGCGATAAGCAATCCAGAGAGGAACGCGAGCAGCGCGAAGCCCGGTTTGAGCGTGCCGCAGAATAGCCAGCAGGTCAGCGCAAAGTCTGGCTCGGCCAGGGTGGGCACGACTGGACGTTCCCACACAAAGTAACAGGCTGTTACGCAACCCACGATTACTGCCGCGGCGACCATCCCCAGCCAGTAGGCCTTTGTCGCCCGTGGCAACGGGCCGCGCACGCGCTCAAAAGCCCACAGCAACGCCAGCGCAACCAGCGGGGTGAGAATGTCCAGCGACCAAATAAAAGTCTTGTACCAGCTGAGGTCGGGGATGCCCGCCAAGGGCCCGTTGGTTTGACTGAAGCGCGATCCCCAAATGAATCCCGGTGGGATGGCGATCAGCGCCGTGAGAAGAAAGAGCAGCAGCCAGCCGAATGTTTCCCACGCCGGCTCAAAAGTTTCGCGTTCATGGATGTTTCCCATTTGGTTTCCAGATTGCCTCTAACCGTGCGAACCGCGTGCCCCACCGGGCGATCCGCGGGTTGGGATAGCGCTCGAGCCAGGAAGTCTTTGGGGGCGTCGCTCCGTCCGGCGTCAATCCCCACCCGCCCAGCCGGTACAACTCGGCGCGCGCTTCGGCGGCCGCTGTCACCACCTCAGATTCGTCCAGCGTCAGCACGCGCCCTTCGCGTACAACGATGCGCCCGTCGATCAGCACCATATCCACGTCACGACCCGATGCGCCATACACAATCATGTAGGGGACATCGGAAGACGGCTGCACCGGCGGGCGGTCGAACTTGAGCAACACGATGTCGGCGCGCTTGCCAACCTCCAGCGAACCGGTTTCCTTTTCCAGTCTCAGCGCCCGTGCGCCGTTAATCGTTGCCATCCGCAGCACGTCCATTGGCGTCAGCGCGTCCGCGCCGTACAGGAAGCTGCTCATCAAAGCGCAGGTCCGCATCTCGGTGAACATATCTGCGCCTTCGATCCAGCCGCCGTAGGAATCTGTCCCCAGGACGATATTGACCCCGGCGCGGTGCAAGGCTTTCACCGGCAACCAGTGGCGCGGGCCAACATTTACGTTCATCCACACCGACGGGCAATGAACGACACTTGCGCCTGCTCTGGCGACAGCGGCGATGTCCCCGCGGGTTGCCGCGAGAAAATGCACTGCGATTAAGCGTTGATTGAGCAGCCCGCCAGCTTTGAGGAGACCCAGCGGCGAACGGCCGCGAATCAGCCAACTGAAGGCGCCAATCGGCCAGCGCGGAAAGACGTGAATATGCTCGACCAGGTCCTCGCGCTCGGCCAGCGCCATCAGCCGCCGCATGGTCTTCAGTGAGGTGGCCAGCGCTTCCGCCACGCTGGGCGCAACGCGGATATGACCCTCGAACTTCCCTTGGTACTCGTGCAGGAGCATTTCCGCCTCGGCCAGTTGCGCGTCGGCGCTCCGATCGATCATACCGAACATGTCCGCCAACAACGTCTGCACGAATGCTTTCATTCCGGCCTGCCCCAACGCTTCGGGCGTTTGGCGAGCGACCTCAAAGGAGATCGCATCTCCCGCTACGTTGGCAAGGGTGATGCCCGAGCGCAGCATCTCGACCGCCGACAACCGCGTGGCCGCCAACATGAGGTCAGGGGTGGCCCTGACGCAGAAGTTCGTGTCTTCGCCCATGGTACGGTCAAAGCCGAAGCCGCACATCGTGCCTTTATACAGCGCGGTGAACATGTGGATGTGGCCGTTAACGAGGCCGGGCAGGGCGACCATCCCGCGTGCGTCAATCACATCGAGCGCCGGGTGTTCGGCACTCACGACCTCGGTCGGGCCGATGGCGACGATCTCGTGCCCGCGAATGGCAATCGCCGCGTCGCGCAATATGCGATTGGATGAATCCACTGTGACGACAGTGGCGTGGGTAATCAGAATGTTGTTCATCTTGAGTCTCCTGTTTGTGGAAGCGCGTGCCTCCCTGTTCCGGAGTGGTGCGCCCGGTTAGGGCAATGCTGCTTCCAGGCTTGAATCGCTCTCGAATATAAAGGCACACCGCTTGCCGCCGCGTGCGATGGTGTTTGGTTGTTCATGGCCGCGGTGGAAACGCATCTGCGGTGAATACTCGTTGAAGACGATCTCATCAGAGCGACAGAAGGCTTCCGTGAGTCCGGGGGATCCCATATCGCGGAACGTCTCGAAGAAGCGGCAACGGGTGATGTGAAGGCTGTAAACACGGTCGCCGCGCTGGATACCATCATTCTCATTATTACGAATGAACCCTTCTTCCATCTGGGCCTCATGCTCCTGGTGAAACCATTCCCATGTTCTGGGCAGGGGCGGTGGCAGGAGATAGGCTTGTCGTTGCACGGCATTGGCAATGTCTCCGAGCAGCGCATGGCTTGTTTGGAAAGCTATAGCTTCTCCTCGCACTCGAAGAAGTTCGTGATAGAAAGCCCCCACCAGCAGGAAGGTCTGCTTCACTTCCTTGAGGCCGGCATCATCCATTCGGTGAGCGAACTGCTTACGATAGCGCGGTGTCGACAGAAGCATCCGTGCAATGAACAGGAAACGCTGCCATCCAAGTAGAGGGCGCAAATGCTGATTGAATAATCGTGGCATGACGAAAAGGAGTATATAGATACGCCGACGTCGCTCGCGGACTGGGTTAAGTTTCTTCGATGAGCTTTTCATATTCCTTCCTTGTCGAGACATTATGGCGTCTCGCATTGATGGTGCGGTTGAATAGTCTTTCGGTACTTCGGTACGTCCATCATTGGCTCCTGCTACCTTCTATGAGGGCGCTGGTGTCAAGCCCCTGGCGTAAGACAAATAGCATACGTTCCGGCTCCCGCGGTGGGCGGAACGACCGGCGAGCGCAACGATCTCGCGCCCGCGAATGGCAATCGCCGCGTCACGGAGAATACGATCAGATGAATCCACCGTGATGACGGTGGCGTGGGTGATAAGGATATCGTCATCGTTTGCCTCAGTTAGCCTTTGTCCCCAGTACTAAACCGAATCCCGGTGCCTTGAGTAAGTTAATTCGGTGCAGGTTGACGAAACCGGCCTGCGCGAGCCAACCGGCGATGTCCTCGAACCGGTACGTCTGTGCCTCCAGATCGTTGAAGTAGTTCAGTGCCTGGAGTCGGGCGAGGACCTTGGCGGTCGAACCGAACGCCTGACCGGTGATTTGCTCCATGATGACAATCTCGCCTCCCGGGTTCAGCGCGCTTGCAACCTTGCTCAACAGCTCGATGTTCTTTTCGGGCAAGTAGGCGTGAATGAGGTTGAACAGCAGTGCCACGTCGCAACCGGCGCCAAGGTCGTCCCGCCAGATATCACCCGCCTGCGCCGTGACCCGCCCGCCCATGTCCTCGGCGGCAATGGTCTCTCGCGCCACCTCGATCGCCAGCGGCAGGTCAAAAATTGTCGCCGACAAAGCCGGATACTGGCGGCAGAACTTGATGCTGTACAATCCATGGCCGCCGCCGATGTCAATCAGCCGGCGGGCTGAGGGCGGTAATTTCACTTTGGCAATCACCTCGTCGGCGGCCATCCGGGCGATTGCGATCATCCCGTCTTCGTAAACCCGGTAACTGCCCGGGTGCCGCTCAAGCCATTCGGAGCCGTACTCTGCCGGTTTCCCGCGACGGATGGATTCGTCCAAGTGTTCCCAACGGTCGAACACCATACTTTCGAAGAAGGGGACGCCGCCGGCCATGCTGGTCGGCGAGCTACGCAGCAGCCACTTGACGGTCATCGCAGTGTTCACGTAGCGCCCACCTTTCTCTCGAACATAGCCGAGCGACTCGAGGGCGTCGAGCAGCAGGGTTATGCCGCGCTCGCTGGCCTGGACGTGGCGCGCAGCCTCCGCTGCTGTCAGTGAGCCGCCGCTCAAGGCCTCGAAGACGCCGAGCCTGACGCCGACGCCAACGACCCGGAAGGCCTGCGCGCCGAGAAAGTCCAGCATCAGGCCAGGCCCCTGATTGAATGTGAGCAGCACCAAACGCTCAATGAAGTTCGGCAGGATGGGCATTTTCCATCTCCTCTTTCTTTGACTTCGTCTCGATCATCTTCCGCAGGTTCTCCAAACCCTGGCGGCAGCCCAACTCCATCAGCCAATGGGGGGTCAATTTCCACAGGCCTGGGAACCGGTAGTGCAGGGTGAAGCGGAAGCATGTGCCGCCGTCCTCGGGCTTGAGCACAGCCTCGGCCCTCATTGCCCAGCCGGAGATGGCGCGATAGGCGATGCGCTCGTTTTCCACCCACTCCGTCACTACCTCATCGAAGCGAAAGGTCACGCCGAATGGCAAGGCAAACGTCAAGCGGTTAACTGTGCCGACGTTGACCGGTTCGCCGATCACCTCCATGGTCGTGAACGGCAAGGCGCGCACGAATGGCAGGTCGGCCATGTAAGTCAACACCGCCTCGCGCGGGCGTCAATGTGGATTATGACTTCAACTTTCTGCATTTGTTCATTGGATTTCTTGGTTGTCATATTTCACACTCCTCTTCACCGCCACCACCAAACGAGGATGAACACGCCGAGCAAAATGTCGAAGCTAACACATGTAGGCACGTACCAGGAAGCAATGGATGTGTTGAGAGCCTTTGGATGTTCTGTGATGACGTCCCAGGCGGCGTGTACGAAGCACGCCAACGCGAGAAACAATGGGCTCACCCAAAGACCTGCAAGCGCGAGGCCGAAAAAGACCGCGGAAACGCCATCCTGAAGAGCTACCTTCTTTGAGCTGGCGGTTGACAGGCTTACCCCCAAATAAACGCCGCCGAAGTATCCGACCAGGACGACCAAGATGTCTCGGGCGTAGTCCTTAGGCAACAGTGTGAGGGCGAAAGCGACAACAATGGCGCCAATTGTGCCGACGAATAAAAACCTTTTGCGAATCATGTGTTTCTCCTATTCATACAAGGGGCGTGCTTCGCACGCATCTACACCCACATCTCTACGATTTTTCCGATAAATACTTATACAGTTTGCTATCCCCTGTACCCCAGGTGTGGGAGCATGCCTAATTGTTGCAGTAAACTGAGATAATCATCGCAATGCCACCATTCGACGATCCTGTCATTGGTAATGCGGAACATATCAAACCCAGTGACGGCAACTTGTTCACCTGAAGGGGCATGCCCACCAGTTCGCCTGTGTTGGTACCGCACGCAGAGTAACGGATAACGACTTTGTCGCCATCAGCGACCATATCCTCGATTGTGTATAGCAGGTCGGGGAAGGCTGTGCGGAACATGGTTGCTAGCTGTTTGAAACCGGCCGGGCTAGGGGGTAACGGCGGCAGCCCGGGCAACGGTTTATGATCTATAAAGTTATCGGCAAGCAACTCGTCTATGGCGGCCAGGTTGCTCTTATTGAACCCCTCCTCCACCAAATGGCGAACAAGAGATTTATTATCTTTGGTTGTCATGGTAATCCTCGTTACATCCAATTGTTCTGTTTTGGATTCGACGTTGCCTGGTGAACGATGCGATAGTTATCGCCACCAGATGATGATGAAGCCTGAAACTAGCCAGTCAAAGAGCAGGCAGAATGGTATGTACCAGCGCGGTATTTTCGTCCGAATACCTCCTGGATGGTGAATGGCATCCCACACGCCGTGGATAAAGTAGCCGGCCGCGAGCCAGAAGGGGGTGGCCCATAAGCCTAAAAAGGCAAAGGTTAACGTCAATGCGATGTTTCCAAACTCGAAAAACATCTCCCGTATTCGTCCATCGATCAACACAAAACCAAAGTAAACAAATGTGATAGCCACCAATATGGCGAACAGAAACTCTAAGGCCATTGTTTTCGGAATGCGCGCGGCAACAATGATCGTCGCAGTCGCAGCCAAAAATCCGATCATAAGAGCCTTTGCGGTGTTCATACATTCTCCTCGTTGGTTTGATTTGTTATGTTGCCTTTCCAGCTTTACGACGAGCCCTCATTTTGTCCTGACTCACGAATCAGGCCGATTTGAAGTTGATTAAATTGAATCAGTTCCTTTGAATTCCACGATAGACTTCTTGTCATTTACTTCGGCGAATAAATCATGCGCCAGCCAAGGTGCATTGGTAGAACAGTTAATGGATGCAACCTGTAGGGTAGTCAATCGTTCACAAGAGGTGATAGTCGACAAGATCGACTTCAGGTAGCCGCTTCAGGTCTGTGATGAGCTGGTGTTGGTGACGACAGTCCACGGTCACCAGCACCCGGCGCATGGGATCGTGCCGGATGGTGGACAAGATATTGTTGAAGAGCATCCGATAAGCTGCATCCCAGTTCTGTCGGGCTGATGGACCACAAAGCCAAAGGGTCAATATGCAGATGGTGTGGCACAACGCACCGAAGGCGGTAGAATTGACTGCCTTTGGGCTGTCAGCTAGGCGCTGCATCCACCGCAATATTTTATTCAATAGCCGAACCAACAAAGCGCGGAAACCAAGGAATCGTCCCCCCTTGGGAACCAGGTTCACACCGGAATGTGAGGAGCACACCGGAACGATGACCGTGTTGATAAGCCGGGATAGAGGCACCAGAACTTCACGGTACACAAGCGGCAATCGGGCGATATCGCCCGATTGCCAATCTTCGGTGCTGATTTCGGCGCACAGCAGGTCGGGTTGAAGAGATTTGACCAGAGAACGTAACGTATCCAGGTTATATTGGGCGGACTCCCAGTGCGTTTCATCCAACATTCCCAACACTGCGACCCGGCTTTTTGCGACAGAGTATTCCATCATGTTTTCAGTATAAGGGGGCAGCACCGTCCCCAATAAGCGTAGGATTACGGATTAAAACATCCGTAAAATTACGGATTTGGCTCATTTACTTCTGATCGAGAGAAGGCGGAAACCAACCTGCGCGCAGGGCAACGACAGCAGCTTCTGTACGCGTATGAACGTTTAGCTTTGCATAGAGATGATTAAGATGGGATTGAATCGTACGCACGCTGAGAAAGAGCGCCTGAGCGATCTCTTGGTCGCTCATTCCTTGCACGAGAAAAGCCAGAACTTCCTGTTCACGTGGAGATAGCTCGTTGAAACTGGGAAGAGAATGATCGACATCTGCATTAGCGAGATAATCAAGGAAACCTCTTGCGATGGTTCGGTGCAGGGTTAATTCGCCTCGACTTACTGCATAGACCATTCTTCTCAGATCACCAGGGTCCGCATTCAACGGCAGGTAGCCGTTAGCGCCGGCGGTGAGTATGGACTGGACTTGTGGCGGATTTAGATCCCGTGAGATTACCATCAGCGGTACTCTTGGCTTTATCGACTTAAGGCATTGCACCAAGGCAACACAGTCACTACCGCCCCATTCATCGAAAATAGTGACGACATCCAATTCATTATGACGCAGCGTTTCGGCTGCTTCTAGCATATTCATAACCAGCTCGGAGACGCGCAAATCTTCGTCCCGTTCGATCAGCAGCCGGAGGCCCTCGCCCACCAATGCCAATGGAGAAACGATCAGGATGCGAATTACTCTAGGGGACAATCTGTCATCTGGAGATATCAAACACCCTCCAATCAAAAAAGATCCCAGTGCAACCCTGATCGTATTATAGAGAATCGCGTGTTCGTGCGAAAGTGCCAATTCACCAATCATGATCAGGTATTTCTGCCTAACTCTTGTTCAAAAAATGAACCTTGACTTTAAGTTTATATTATAATAAAATAAATCTAAACTAGAACTTTATATTCAAACAAAAGGAACCAAGATGGTACAAGGTCAGCTCTACACGATAGGCCAAATCGTAGAACAGTTGCAATCGGAATTCCCCGACCTCTCCCCGAGCAGCCTGCGCTTTCTGGAAAAGGAAGGGCTGCTCGCTACTCAGCGTACACCCGGCGGCCACCGGCTGTATAGCGATGCGGACATCGCCCGCATTCGCTTGATCAAACGTTTCCAGTCCCAACGATACTACCCCCTGGAAATTATCCGCCATATGCTGGTCAAGCTGGAACAGGCCAAGGACGTTGAAGCAGAAATGGCTTTTCTCGAATCCCTTTATTCGCCTGTGACTTACGACCCAGGATTTGTGCCGCTCACGCGCGAACAGATTGCCGAACGCACGGGCCTTTCGAGCAGTGATATCACCCGGCTGGAAGAAATGGGGCTGCTCTTCCCAAGCAGTAATGGCAATGGACACCGCTATTACGATGAGGACGACCTGAAAGTGGCCGAAATGGTAGCGAATGAACTGCGGCTTGGTGCTCAATTGGCGGATTTTGCCCCCTATGCTCAAGCGATGAGGGCGCTGATGGAGGAGGAGTTTAAACTGTTCTACAAACTAGCAGGCGACAAGCTACCTTCCCCAGATCGGACGCGACAACTGAAGGATATGGCTGACCTGGTTCACACCCTGCTGCGGGCCAAACTTATTCGTAAACTGATGGCCCAAATTGAACGAAGATAGATCTGAACAGCGGGTCCTATCGTGATGGTATTCATCATGCTGCTGCCTCCGTTGAAATACCTCTTGGCGTTTGACACCAGGTTAAAAAGGGTACCTCGTGAGTGAAACGGCTGGCAGCGTTTCAATTCCTGCTCGTTTTGTTTATGTTGGTCGTCGCAATTCGGAAAGGCGACTTGTTACTCGTTGAGGAGGTAAGGCACGATGAAAGAAAACGTGATCTTGATCACAGGTGCATCTGGTTTCATAGGATCTCATCTGGCAAAGGACCTGATAGAAAAAGGAAGGAAGATTCGATGCCTCGTTCGGAAATCAAGCACGAAAGCCTCCATTGACTTCTTGACCGGCCTCGGCGCGGAGCTTGTCTATGGTGATCTGACACATCGGGAGTCGCTGGATATAGCCCTGGCTGGGGTTGATACGGTTTTCCACCTGGGTGGTGGCGGAAGGGTTGGAATGACAGATGAACTCTGTTCTGCAATCAATGTCACCGGTACGAAAAACATCCTGGAAGCCAGCCTGGAGGTAGGGGGGATACAAACATTTGTCCATGTCAGCACCTGTGGCGTTATGGGCAATATCAAGAATCCGCCCGCTGACGAGACCTATCCTTACAATCCTGAGCCGATGGCCTACGCCCGCGCCAAGGCAGAGGCCGAAATACTAGCTTTGTCCTACCAGCAGAAAATACCGGTGGTGGTAGTCCGTTTTCCCGGCGTCTATGGTCAGCCGCTCATCACGGGCGAATTGGACCGGGTGGAAGGGGTCACGCCAATGTCCATGATCTTCACAACCATAAAACGTGGTCAGTGGGTGTATATCGGAGACGGGAAGGCGCTGACCCATTGGATCCACGTCGAAGATGTGGTGCGTGGGATTGAACTTGCTGCAGAACGAGGAAGGGCGGGGGAAACCTACATCCTGGCGGACGAGAGAGCCGTTCCGATGATAGAACTGGTAGAAACGATTGCCCGATTGCTTGAGGTGAACCCACCCAAGCGTTACCTTCCTGTCCCGGTGGCTTACCTTCTGGCTTTATTTCTGGAAACTATTGCGCGGTTAACAGGGGGTACACCTCGCCTGAGCCGAGAACTGGTGCTCGGCTTTATTGCCAATCGTGCTTTTAATACCAACAAGGCCAAACGCGAGTTGGAGTATACGCCGACCGTAAAACTTGCAGATGGGTTGAAAGAGACTTTGAGATGGTATGAAGCGAAAGGGTATGTATAGTCGATGACAACTCCCGATATTCTTATGAATGGTAAGGTTTGCATGGTCACGGGCGCTACCTCAGGCATGGGTGAAATGACAGCCCGGAGGCTGGCAGAATTGGGCGCAACGGTGATCCTTGTAGGCCGCAGCCGGGAACGCGGGGATGAAACACTTCGACGCATTGTGGCCGCGACTGGTAACACCTCGGTTGAATTGATGCTGGCTGATCTGTCTTCGCAGGCACAAATCCGCCAACTGGCGCAGCGGTTCAAGAGCCGCTATCAACAACTTCACGTGCTGGTGAATAACGCTGGAGCCTGGATTACTACCCGCCAGGAGTGCATCGATGGCATCGAGATGACCTTCGCCCTTAACCACCTGGGTTACTTCTTGTTGACAAATTTACTGCTCGATACACTCAAAGCCAGCGCCCCGGCCAGAATTATCAATGTCGCGTCCTATGGTCATGCCAGTGGGAGGATCGATTTTGATGACCTGCAGGGCCGGCGGGAGTACAACGGGATGCAAGCCTACCGGCAGTCCAAGCTTGCCAACGTGCTGTTCACATACGAACTGGCGCGACGACTGGCAGGGACGGGCGTCACGGTGAACGCTGTCAATCCCGGCCTCGTGGCCACCCGATTTGGCCTCAATAATTTTGGCGTTATTCCCGCTCGGATTGTCAACCTGTTGATACGGGTGTATGGTCTGGTTGGGGCCAACGCAGAACAGGGCGCTCAGACGAGCATTTATTTGGCGACCTCGCCAAACGTGGAAGGTATTACCGGGAAATATTTCGAGAAGCAAACCGCTGTTCCATCATCAGAAGAGAGTTATGATCCAGCCACTGCCAGCCGATTATGGCAGGTGAGTGAGGCCATGACCGGGCTCTCTGCTTGATTGAACGGAGGTGAGCAGGCTAAACTACTCACCGGTCATATTCATCGCCACCTGTTCGAACCGCATTAACCAGGTTAAACCACGCCCTCAAATAAATCCGTTTCCCGCAGGCGGCCGTTGACCGGGGGATAGGCGCGCATAAAAGTCTCCTGCCTGCTAATCATCCGGTAGATCATCCCTACCGGCCCGGATGAAGGCGGACCGCTGGATAGCTGGCTTTGGTGGTGGGCTGCGGCGCGTTGCTTCCGTTCCATCGCCTCGCTACCAATCCTGATGCGCGCGTGAATGGGATATTCCACTTCGACCAAACTGGCCAAATCGATATCCCGGTTGCGGCCAAAGCGATGCGGGTCCTGCCCAAAAAGGGGCAACGCCTTCACTGCCAGCTTGAGCAAGCCTTTAGGAAAGACCGAGTAATACAGTTTCTGCGGCTGGAAGGCCGGCCCCAGTTCGGGCAACCAGGCCGGGTCGCCGGCAGCCTGGAAAGCGCGTACGGTGGCGTTGTGGATGGCGACGTGGTCGGGATGACGGTAACCGCCGATCGGGTCGAAGGTGACCACCACCTGCGGCCTTTGCTCCCGGATTACTTTAACCGCGCGCGCGGTCACTTCTTCGATGGGCGCTGCAGCCAAAGCCTGCGGATGGTGGTTCTCGGGTTGTCCGGGCATGCCGGAGTCGCGGTAACCCAGATGGATTACATCGGCAAGCTGCAATACTTCGGCTGCCTTGACCAGTTCGGCCCAACGCAGGTCCCCAATAGTGGCAAAGGAGCCGAGATATTCAGGGTCGATGGAGCCGACCTCACCTCGCGTGGCGCAGGCGTACACAACACTGACCCCCTGAGCTGCGTACTTCGCCAGCGTACCGCCCACCCCAAACGACTCGTCGTCGGGGTGAGCGCCAAAGAAAATTAGTTTTTGCTGTTGTTCCATGTGTGTCTCTACCCTATTTGCCAGGGGGCGATCACCTGTCTACCTACGCAAGATCCATCACTTTCTTGCCACCAAAACCTCAGAAGAGATGATGTTTTTAACGAATTCGCGCTGAACCTCCCGAAAGCCGGCTGCCTTTGTGGGCCCATCCATGAGCACCGGGCGGCATCCGCCGTAGAGATAAGGCACCAATCTGACTGGAGTGGCCTGGTAGAGTCTCTCCCACAGGGTAATCCCATGCTCTTTACTCATGTTCACCATGACCAGCCGGCCATTTTTCTTCAACACCCGTCGGAACTCGCCCAGGACGGTCGGCATGTCGGCCAACGGAATCAGGTCTAGCATGTAGCTGTTGAAAAGAACGTCGAAAGCATTATCGTCAAAGGGTAGCGAACGAGCGTCCCCCAGGCGCAGATCCACGTTGGTAAAGCCTGCTTTGGCCACGGTACGCCTGGCTTTCTCCAGCATCCCGGGTGTCAGGTCCACCCCATGGACCACGTTGACCTTGTCCACGCGTTTTAACATTTCGAGCAGCGCTGCTCCCGTGCCAACGGCCACCTCGAGAATCCTGTCATGTGGCTGGATGGCTGCCAACTCGATGCCTCGCAGCCTGGGTTTTCTCTCCATGGGAACGACGATGGAACCATAGAAGAGGCTCCACAGATTGTATGCGCTTTGGATGGCGCTGACCCTGACCGGAGCATCGATCATTTGCGTCATATCCTGCCTCTCTCCGTACCGTAAAGTATCTCGCCAATCATTCGCAGTGTGCCAAGGTCCGACACATCCCGATCCAGCAAAGGCAAACGTGACATAACCAGGTTGCCGAAGCGCGCGTCGATCTCTCCCATGTATCGAGCCTGCAAGCTGGCTCTTGCCGCCAGGAAACGGTTGCCTTCGATAACCTCGGGCAGGATACACTGGTTGATTACCAATGCCTGCACCGGAATGCCCAGCCGGTCGAGGCCCTGGATGGCGCTGTATGTTTCTTCGATAGGCAGCCGTTCCGGTAATAGCACCAGGTTGAAGACTGTAGATGAACGATCCTGCATGACATTTAGGGCGTTCTCATAGCGTCGCTTATCCCGTTCCAGTTCCTCAAACGAATTTTCGTCCATGTTCATCAGCTCGGCCAGCTTCTTGCCCTCCTGGATCTGCTTTTGCAGAAAACTGGCCCAGTCGAAGGGCATGGCTAATTCCCGCAGGGTTTTGCCGGTGGGAGCTGTGTCGAAGACGATCACGTCACTATCGGGCTCCTCCAGAAATGTGACGAATTGGTCGAAAGTTGCCATTTCCTCGGCACAGGGGGTACTGATGACATCCCCGCCAAAGGTCCCCGTCATCTGGCCCATTACGCTATTCAGGCGGTTTTGGAAAACGCCTTTGGCATCGTTAGGGTTGATATTGAGCCCGCACAGGTTGGGCACATGGCGGATGGGAATGCGAGCTTCTCCGCCGATTTCCTGGCCAAACATGGCCGACAGGCTCACCGTGGGATCAGTTGAGACGATGGTGGTTTTATAGTGGTGGTCGGCAAACCACACGGCTGTAGCGGTGGCAAGTGTGGTCTTACCCACACCCCCTTTTCCGCCGAAGAACAGGTACTTCGTATTCCCGTTGGGGGTAATAAGTTGCTTATGATCTTGATTCATTTTTGTTCCTTCTCCTCGATTATTTGAGCTTCCACAATCGGAAGCAGTGCAGTTTTAATGGCTTCGATATTGGCAGGAATGCCAGTTGATGCAACGTTCCCATTAACCAGGACCGCAGGCAAGGGCATTTGGCCGCTGTTGGCGCTCTGAAACCATTGAGCTATCAGGCTGCGCGGTACAGCGCCATACATCGCAGAAGACGCAGGTATCTCCCTGACCTGGACATCTGTACCTGTTTCAGCAATCGCTTGCTTCACAGCCTGGCGGGCTTGTTCGTCGAGCGGGGCAAATCCGGGGATACAGCAGCTACCCGTAATGATCATCACAACCGAATGAGCCTTGGGGTCTTTCCGAAATAGGTTGAATGGCATAAAATCATCTCCTTTTATTTGTTATTAGCATTATTTGTAAATACGAAATTATCAGGCAAAAAAAGAGTCGAGTATTCGATAGGCCGGCTTTATTCAGGGCAACAACCTCCAAGAGCTTTCGCAAGCGAGGTGGTCAACCGTTCCAGCGCGTGCAGGATAACCGGTCGTTCGTCTTCTTGAATCCCTTCCATGACCTGGGCAAAGAAATCGTGTAATTCCGTGTCGAGAGTCTGCCAGAGTTCTCTACCTTGAGCCGTGAGCTGGACCCTGACCACCCGTCGGTCCGCGATGTCCTCCCGGCGATGTACCAATTCCTTCTTAACCAACTGATCAACGATCCGGGTGGTCGTGCTGTTGGCCAGACCCATTGCCTCGCTCAATTCGTTCATGTTCAAGCTCCCTTCTTGAGGTAGAGAAAGAAGGGTATAACCCTGTGAGGCGCTCACTCCACGTTCGACCAGGCATACCCGGTCACAGGACTGATAAAGCCTGACCAGTTGGTAAATTTGGCGTTGCACTTTGGTTCCGAGGATATTGGTTTCAGCCAGATTCATGGGTAATCCAATGTTATATTTATTACTATTAGCAATATTTGTATTATACAATAAATAAATTGGATGTCAAGGGCTTCTTTGGCCTGATGAAGCATCCCCA
>MGMG01000003.1 GCA_001796355.1 Chloroflexi bacterium GWB2_54_36
ATGCAGATTCAGAATAGCCAACCTGTTTTGCGGTTGCAAGCATTTCTTTTTCGGTCGGCATTTCACTGCAAATGGCTACACCAGCAGGGTTACCGCCTTGGTTGTTGTAAGAAAATGCCGCAATTCGTATGATATCCATGCTGTTTTTTCCCTCGTAAAATGGCTAACGGTTTGCGTTACTGGCAAGAGCGGGCGTGGACAAGGTTTGGGAGCAGAAAAAACTCCAAGCCACGCTGCGCGAAATGCTCGAAAATGGCGACGAATCCCACCAGTCGGGTGCACGCTGTGTTAGGCGGCTGATTATCGAAAAGCAAGCGCTTGTTCCAGTGCCGCAATGCTTTGTGCGGGTGTCTGCCCAGCTGTATCGATTAAAACGTGGTCTGTATCCCACGGCTCATACTTGCGATTGACAACCTCGTTCCAACTGGGAAGCTCAAAACCCACAATATCTGCCTTGCGCGTTTCCACCCGGGCACGGTGCTCTAGCTGGTTTGAGCAAATGACTTCAATTTCAACAAACGGCATGCCGATCTGAGTGGCAACCTCGCGCCAAGCATGCCGGGTGATCTGGAATGGATTAACAGTATCCGCCACCACCGACAAGCCTAATCTGAGATTGTCTTCCGCAATATGGTAGGCAACGATATAGCCTTCCGGTCCACTGACATGACCACCTCCTTCACGGATTGCCTGCTCAATTGTGTCGGCGCGTATGTGAACCGCTTTCAATTTGCGTGCGAGATGACGGGAGAGTGTTGATTTGCCAGTGCCGGGAAGGCCACCAAAGATGTAGAGCATACCTTGTTCCTACAATGTGCGAATAATGTACTTCCATGTGAGTTTGTGAAGCGATCGCGTTGGTACAGTATAACAGAAGGATGAATGGGACAAAGTTCTCGATTTGCCGCCTAACTATTAATTATACTGACTCTGGATATGCTGTGATTATGCCGTATTACCACCCTGTCATGCGTAAATATACTACACATATGCCGCGTATAAGCTTTTAACAAAGAATGGATACTTATATTCCATACGAAAACAGGGTGTAGGGTAATTAATTCCCCGATGTACTATTCAGATTGGAATAAACGCTTCACGCAGGAAAAGACTACCAGCCAATCTTGAATAATAAAAGGCTGATTGTATCGCTTACCCTAGCGGGTGGCTTGGGAGCCCTTCCACAGGTTGCGTATCCATCCATAGGCAAAAAAGAAGATCGGGCTGACTGAAATGACGATAAACAACAGCGCCTGGTCACCGGCCGTGGCGATAAAAAATACCAGCGCGAGGATGAACAGGCTTAGGCTGCCAATCCTTTCGTATTTTAAGCATAAAAGGTAGCTGAGCAGGAAGAAACCATGCAAAATCTGTAACAGCCAGACGGTTAAGGGCGGCGGTGCGCCCGTGTCCATCAAGAAAAAGCCGAGGTGCTCGATGAAGAACGCCCCCCATAGGATAAAGAGAAGGATGCACAATCCCCGTCCAATCCAGCGTGCAATTTTGATGTCCATAGAATCCCAACCTCTTTTTTGTGTTCTACCCTAATTTCTAGCTACCTGACAGTTTTGTTCAGCTGAGGTGATAAACTCGAAAAGGGTGACAATTGTATGTCATGCTGAGCAAAGTGAAGCATCTCGGAGCCGGTCGGGAGACCCTTCGCTTTGCTCAGGGTGACAACGTTGTCTTCATTGGTAGAATGCTCTGCGGACTGTATGACTAAATATCAGGTGACTAACCCCAATTTTACAGTTGTATTGCAAACTTTGGAGCAGGCAATTATATTATCTTGACAGGCCTTACCGAGCAGGTATAATCCTAATTCAAAGAGTAACCCAGGGATAAGTAATCGGCAGACCTTTTCAGAGAGCCAGCGACTGGTGCAAGCTGGCAGGGTGTTCCGGCGAAATCCCCCCTGGTATCGCTTTCGCAGGGGCTGCGCTTGCAGCAGCCGTAAGGGAGCCGGCTGGAACCGTTATCGTCCCAAGAGGCTGCGTGATAAGCGCAGCGAAAGCAGGTGGCACCACGAGTTGTTCCCCCCTCGTCCTGCGCGGACGTGGGGGTTTGCTGTTAAGCGACCAGGAGGTGCGTCACCATGTTAGATATAAATTTGCTCCGCGAGAAACCCGATATCGTCCGCGAGGCGCTGCGCGCCCGCCAAATGGAAACGTCCGTCGTGGATCAAGTTCTGCAACTTGACCAGGATCGCCGCAGCCTGCTCGGCCAGGTCGAAGTGATGAAAGCCGAACGCAATAACGTCTCGAAAGAAATCGGACGGATGAAAGACCCGGCCGAACGCCAAGGGAAAATCGATGCCATGCGCGTGCTCGGCGACCAGATTGCCGCACTGGACGAGCGCGTACGCGACGTCGATACCCAATTGCAGGATACAGTCGCCACCATCCCCAACCTGCCTGACCCGCGCACTCCCTACGGCGCCGGCGAACACGACAATGTTGTACTGCGTCAGATGGGCGAACTGCCCACCTATGATTTCACCCCCAAACCGCACTGGGAACTCGGTCCGCAGCTTGGCATCATCGATTTCGATCGCGGGGTCAAGATCACCGGCTCGCGTTTCTACATTCTCAACGGCGCAGGCGCTCGCCTGCAGCGCGCCCTGATCGCCTGGATGCTCGACCTGCACATTCGCCAGGGCTACCGCGAACGCTACCTGCCGTTCATGGTCAAAGCTGCCACGCTGTACGCCTCCGGTCAGCTACCCAAGTTCATCGACAACCTGTATCACGATGTCGAAGAGGATTTCTGGAACGTGCCGACCGCCGAAGTTCCGTTAACCGGCATGCACATGGATGAAATTTTAGAAGAAGCCAGCCTGCCGCGGCGCTACACCGCGTACACACCCTGTTTCCGCCGCGAAAAAATGAGCGCCGGACGTGACGTGCGCGGCATCAAGCGCGGACACCAGTTCGACAAAGTGGAAATGTACACTTATTGCAAACCCGAAGAATCCGAAGTTGAACTGGCCAAAATGCTGGAAGCCGCTGAAGCGACCTGCGCCGGCCTGGGGCTGACCTACCGGGTGGTGCAGCTTTGCACCGGCGACATCGGCTTTGGCTCAGCCATCACGTACGACGTGGAAGTGTGGGCGCCCGGCTGCAATGAATGGTTGGAGGTATCTTCGGTGTCGAACGTCACCGACTTCCAGGCGCGCCGCGCCAACATCAAATACCGCCCCAAGGAAGGCGGTAAAACCCGGCTGGTACACACGCTCAACGGTTCCGGCCTTGGCATGCCGCGCACGCTGATCGGGGTGCTGGAAAATTACCAGCAAGCGGACGGCAGTGTGGTGGTGCCCGAAGTCTTACGTCCGTGGATGGGCGGTATCGAAATCATCACCCCGGAAGCAGCCTGAACCGCATGGAAAATTTTCTCGATGCAGCATTTCTATGGATCATCGGCGGGGTCATGCTGACCGGGCTGGCCATGCTGGCGCTGCCGATCCTGCCTGGGTTATGGGTCATGTGGATTGCCGCATTGGTGTACGCCATTTCGACCGGGTTTGGCACCACAGCCATCATCTTTATGGTGCTGATCACAATTTTGACGGTGGTTGGCGGCCTGATGGACAATATTTTAATGGGCGCCAATGCGCGCGTCAGCGGCGCAAGCTGGCTGTCAATTGGCGTGGCACTGGTTGGAGCCGTGGTTGGCAGTGTCCTACTGCCGCCGGTGGGCGGTCTAGTGCTCGCTCTAGCCGGGATATTCCTGGTCGAATACCTGCGCATCAAAGACTGGCGCAAGGCCCTGGAATCGACCAAAGGAATGGCGCTCGGCTGCGGCTGGGGGGTCATTGCCCGCTTTGGCTTTGGCGTGCTGGTGATGATTGTCTGGTTGATCTGGGCACTGTTATTCAGCTAATAATAAGCGGGCGCTTTTCAGCGCCCGCTGTGTTTTCAATCTCTGGCAGGTTCAATTCCCGTGGGCGAGGTAGGCTTCCATCATGACGATGTTCTTTTCGCCGACCCGACGCACGACCTTGAGCAGGTTATCCATCGAATTGACTTCTTCAACCTGTTCTTCGACGAACCAGTTGAGGAAATTCTGCCCGGCATAGTCGTTCTTCGCGCGGGCAATATCATAAAGCTTGTTGATCTGGGCAGTTACTTCCAGCTCCCAATCCAACGACAATTTGACCGCTTCTTCAGCAGACGTAAAAGTGGCTTTGGGAGCAGCAACTGCCGGGATGCGAACCTCACCGCCGGTATCGACGACGTATTTTATGAACTTCATGGCGTGCTCCCGCTCTTCTTCGGCTTGCTTGTAGAATAGAGCGGCCAGTTTCTTCAGCCCTTCACCATCGAAGTGGGTGGCAATTGTCACGTACTGCAATGAGGCGCCAAATTCAGCGCCGACCTGGGCATTAATGGCATCATTGAGTTCCTTGCCGATCATCATAGTGTTTTCTCCTTTTCCCTCTGATTAACCCAATTTGAATTGGCTAATTGATTATCGTATTTCAAAATTATAGCATGCGGATGTTGGATTTTTGTTAATGGCCAGAATTTATTGATTAAATAACCTGTTTGGGCTAATCATTGGCCCTCTTTTTGCGTTTGAGCGGCGGCTGCGGTGCCGGCCAGGCAAAATTGGGCCGTTGATTGATACAAACAACTTTTGGCCAGCCAGACCCATCGCTTTGGACGATGGATAGCGAGGCCGGGTTGACGGTCAGACGCAGGAAATCGTCCAAAGCCATGTTCAAGTAATGCGCCAACGCCAGTCGGATGACGTCGGCATGGGCGACGACGGCGATCAATTGCTCCTCAGCCTTGCCATCCCCATCAGTGGTCAGCCATTCGCGCGCCAGCGTATCCAGATCCGCCAAAACCCGCTGCTGAACTTCAGCCATAGTCTCGCCGCCCGGGAAGCGGATTTGGGATGGTTTTTCAAGCAGCGCCTTCCATAACTTTAACCGCCCGAGCTGTTTGTACGTGCGCCCCTGCCAATTTCCATAATCCACTTCGATGAGATTCGGACGCACCTGAACGCTCAAATGACGCCTCAGCGCCAACGGTTCTGCGGTTTCAATGGCGCGTTCCAGCGGGCTGGAATAGACCGCCTTTATCGGAGCATGGGTCAAAGCGTCAGCCAGTAACTCGGCTTGCTGGCGCCCTTGTCCATTGAGGGAAACGCCCGGCGCGCGCCCTGTCAGATGGCGCTGCATGACATCATTTTCCCCGTGGCGGATCAGCAGCAGGAGTGTCATTCCCTTTGTCCTTGGGTGGATAATCATAGCCTAACGCGGCTGCCTGGGCTTTGCGCCAGCGCTCCACGCGCTCTGCCACTTCAGCCTCATAACCCTGACTGGAAGGTTTGTAAAAGACGCGGCCGAGCAGCGCGGTGGGTAAATACTGCTGCCCGAGGTGATGCCCGGGGAAAGAGTGCGGGTACTCGTACCCCTGGCCGTGGCCCAGGCCACGGGCGTCCCGGCTGGCGTCCATCAGATGCGTTGGTACCGCACCTATCCCTTCCTGTTCCTGTAGTTCGCGTACTTTGAAAAACGCACCAGCCGAATTGGATTTTGGCGCGGTGGCAAGATACAGCGTGGCTTCAACCAGCGGGTAAATGCCTTCCGGCAACCCGATATATTCATAGGTGTAAGCTGCGGCGGCCGCCACAACCAACCCATTCGGGTCGCCCAGCCCGATATCTTCCCCTGCCAGCACCAGCAAGCGCCGCAGGATAAAGCGCGGATCCTCTCCGGCTGCCAGCATTTTCGCCAACCAGTAGAGGGCGGCATCCGGGTCCGAGCCGCGCACCGATTTGATGAAAGCCGAGATCGTATCGTAGTGCTGGTCGCCCATGCGGTCGTAGATCACGGCGCGTTTTTGGATCGACTCCTGGGCAACTTCCAGGTCGATATGAATGACGCCGTCCGCGGCCGGATTGGTGGTCTCGACCGCTAACTCCAGTGCGTTCAGGATGTTACGGGCGTCTCCGCCCGCGACGCGCAGCAGGTGTGCCCGGGCATCGGGGGTCAGGTCAACTGAGCGGCTGCCGTACCCGCGCACGTTGTCGGCCAGCGCCTGGTCAAGAACGGTCGAAAGGTCAACTTCGGTCAGCGGTTCCAACTGAAACAAGCGCGAGCGCGAAACCAGCGCGGAGATCACGTCAAAGTAGGGATTTTCGGTGGTTGCCCCAATCAGGGTGACCATGCCATTCTCGACATGCGGCAGGAGCGCATCCTGCTGGGCTTTATTCCAGCGGTGCACCTCGTCCACGAACAAAATAGTCCGTTTGCGGTACAGTCGGCGCCGGTCTGTGGCCTCTGCAATGATCTTGCGCAGTTCGGATACGCCAGCCAGCACCGCAGAAATGCTCTCGAAATGCGCCTGAGTGGTGTTGGCGATAATGCGCGCCAGGGTGGTTTTTCCGGTGCCGGGCGGGCCGAAGAAGATGATCGAGGAGAACAGGCGGTCAGCTTCGATGGCTCGCCGCAGCAGCTTCCCCGGACCGATGATATGTTCCTGCCCGACGAATTCGTCCATCGTGCGCGGGCGCATCCGTGCAGCCAGCGGCGATTCGAGCTGCATGCCTTCATTCATGGAGTGCGTGAAGAGGTCCATCAGGATTCCGTCTCGATAAATGGGTTGAATATTTCGACCCCTGCAATGATTTGTCCGTGGGTCAAATCTTCCGAGGCGAGGGCCCGGCAGCCCAGGCGCACCGCGCTTTGAATCACCATGGCATCCCAAAAAGAGAGCTGATGGGTCTGTTGAATATCAATCGCCTGTAAAAGATCATCAATTACAGGGGTGTGGATTTTCCACTGGGCCAGGTCAGCCACAATTTGGCGGGCATCCTGGCTATCCATCGGATGAGCGATTTTGCGGGTCACGCTGACGTAAAACTCTTGTAATATCTGGAGACTGAGGCGTCCATTTTCATTGTTCCACCAATTTTCCACTAAGCTGGCGGCAATGGCGTGTTTTGGGCCGGCCGATCGGTCGTACGCATACACCAGAACATTGGTATCCACAAAGGTGAAGTCAGCGGGAATTTCGGTCATGCAAGTCCTCACGTGTCCACAATGTTGAACCTTGCGTGCCCAAATTTAATCCTTTACGCAGCAATTTGATATTTCGCAGGCGTGCTTGCTGGTATTTCTCCTCATCGGAAACCAATGCCTCAAGAGTCTGGGTGAGCAGGGCCGAGAGTGACGTGTTCTTCTGAATCGCGAGTATTTTTGCCTTCCGCAATATTTCCTTTGGAATTGCCAAGGTTACGTTTTGTGTCTTTTCCATTTCAACCTCTATTACACGTTGTTTTCACGTAAATCAGTATAGCACGCGTTTACGTGAATTTCAACTTCGCGATGGGCTGCATCCATTTGATTGAATTGTAAACTATAATGATCATAAATTAAGTCTGGCCGCCTTTGTATAATAATTCTGATAACCAACGCAATTAACGCCAGGAGGCGTCATGACCGAAACCGTTCAAGCACGCTGGCTGCACGATCAGGTGTTTCTGCTCCATGACCGGGCGGGCTACCCGATCCTCATGACTCAGCCGGGCGGCGTCCTGGGCGCTGATTTATTGCCGCTAAGCGTAATCGGCTGCGCGTTGTGGGATATCGTTGCTATCCTGCAAAAGCAGCGCCAGCAGGTGAGCGCTGTGCAGGCGACTGCCGAGAGCTTGCGTGACGATGAACCTCCCTGGCAGTTTCGCAAGATGCATATCCATTACACCTTTTCAGGGTCTAATCTCGATTCGGACCAGATACGGCGGGCAGTGACCCTGAGTGAGAACAAATACTGCTCCACCTTTGCCACCCTTCGCGCTGCGGTTGACCTGACCAGTGATTTTGAAATCACAACCGCGCCAGGCCATCCGGCTGGGACGGTTGCAGGCGCGATCAGCACAACGGACAACGATGCCCATGACCCTGTTCTTGGAACCGTCATTCGTTTCAATGACGCTTTGAATGCCCGCCAATTGGATGCGATGATGGCGCTGCTGACCGAAGATACAGTGTTCGAAAACACCTTTCCCCCGCCGGACGGCAGCCGGTACGAGGGAAAAGCCGCAGTCCGCGGCTTCTGGGAAGATTTTTTCCGAGCATCACTCGCATCCCGTTTTGAGATCGAGGAAATCACTGCACTCGGTGAACAGTGTGTCATGCGCTGGGTGTACCACTGGGCCGGCCTGGATGAGTCGGCCGGGCATATCCGCGGCGCGGATATTTATCGCATCACCAACGGACTCATAGCTGAAAAGCTTTCGTACGTAAAAGGATAACCGTCAGACGTCAGCGGTCGTCCTCCAGATCATTCAGCAACCGCAAGCTGGCATCATCGGATGGGTTGGGTTGGTAGGTAGTACCAGGGGACAATTTCATCCTTCACCTCCAGCGTGTTAACCTCCGCAAACCACCGGTTCAGCCGTGGTACAATCCCGCTCGATGCCGCACCAAATCAATCCACGCCTGCTGCAAAAAGAGTCCATGCGCCGCTGCCGGCTGGAAGAATGCCGCGCAGCCTGCTGCCTCCATGGGGTCTGGATCGATTCGGCCGAGTGGCAGGACATTCGCAACCACGCCGCATTAATCATACCGCACATGCCGTCAGGTTGGAACGACCCTGAGCTGTGGCTGGATGATCGCACGGACACCGACCCGTTCGCGCGCAGCGGGCAGGTGGTGCATTCGCGCGTGCTGCCCGACGTCACCCATTATGGCAAGTCGGCCTGTGTTTTCCTGCGCGAGGACCATAAGTGCGCCCTGCAGGTCGCCGGGGATGCTAACAGCTTTCATCCCTGGCGGTTCAAACCGTTTTATTGCGTGCTGCACCCGCTCGACCTGGATGAGCAGGGGCGAATCACGCTGGACGAGACTGAATTGCTGCTGGACGAACCCGGCTCCTGTTTGCGTCCGGCCGAAGAAATTACCCCGTTGCTGGAAATTTTCGGGCCTGAACTACGTTATTTCCTGGGGGATGCTGGCTATGGCGATTTGCTCAAAGGCCCGGGGTAAACCGCCTAACGTTTTGCCATATTTTTTCAGACGCAGGGAAAACTTTGCCCGGTGGGTTAGCCCTTAAACCCCACCTAAGCCAGCAGATGCGTGAGTAATACTTTGATGCCAATGGCGAATAAGATCAACCCGCCTAAAATTTCCATGCGCTTGCCGAAAGTTGCAGTCAAACGGGCGCCCGTAAACAAGCCAGCTCCCGACAACAATAATGCGACTATGCCAATCATACCAATCGAAAGCAACACCGGCACCTTGATGAACGCGATGCTCAAACCAACAGCAAACGCGTCGATACTGGTTGCGACAGATAGGATAACCAGTATTTTCCCGGTGGAAGGGTCTTGTTCGAAGGCTTTGCCGTTTTCGTCGAAGCCCGACCGGATGAGATTAATGGCTACATAGCCTAGCAGGACGAATGCAATCCAGTGGTCAAACCCCTCGACATATTGAACAATCGTGGAACCCATTAACCAACCCAGGGCAGTCATGCCGGATTGGAAAATCCCAAAATGTCCCGCCAGCCGAATTTTTCCGCGCAGATTGGAGATCTGGCCGGCAGTTCCAATGCAGAGTGAGACGGCGAATGCATCCATTGCCAGCCCGACCGATATGAGTGTGATGGTCAGAAATTCCACATCGCCTTCCTTCGTACAAATAAAACCACCATGCAATTTTGCATGATGGTCTCGCGCGAAAAAACCTTGAACAGCCGGGACTTCGTCCGGTGTGTCGACTGTTCACCCCGATACAATCGGGCGGCTACTCCCCACCAAAGGTATGATCAGTATATGCGATTGACCTGCGCGGGTCAATCCGAATTTCATCAGCGGGGAGCGGTGACATTAATCACTGCCGGGTGTCTTACACTTAAAAAGTGCGCCCACGCAGCTTCGAAAGCCACAATAAAACTCCAGCCCGTTACCTGAAGCTGGAGTTTTTTCTAGAATTAATTCACGGCATCACTCGCCAGCATCCACCGAATAGCCGCGCTCGCCGTCGAAGGCGTACAAATTCTCCGTTTTTACCACCTCGAACCCCGCTGCCTGGATGCGGCTAAGCAGTTCGATAACCTGCGGATTGCCAACGCCCTCTCCGGTTGCAAAATAGCGCGCGCACCAGAAATCCGTGAGGAATGTCTCCGGGAAGCCGCCTGGATAAACCTGCACGCCGCGGTTGGTGACCATGTGCAGCTTCAAGCCGCCGCCCCCCACCGCCTGCATGGCCTGTCCAATTTTGCGCGGGTCGCGCCCGTCGACGTCCCAATCCAGGTAAACATCCACTCCACTGAAGGTTTTTTTCACTGGCGCTGCGGGAGACAGGGTAATCTTCATGCTGCCGGCTTTGAAAGATACCGGTTCGAGTTGCTGCGGAAGCTGCCCCAGGCGCGCGATGATGGCGTCGGCAAAACCCAACGTGCCAACCTTTTGCACGCTGACTCCTTCGCGATAAATGTCGCGGGTGTGGTAACCGTCTTCCAGGGTGCGCAGCCAGGCGTTGTGAATTTTCTCGCCGTAATCAGCCAGTCCGAGGTGTACCAGCATCATGACCGCTGCCTGCAAGAACCCGGAGGGATTGGAAGCATCCTTCCCGGTCCATTTGGGCGCTGATCCGTGAATCGCCTCGAACATGGCACTGGTGCGGCCGACGTTGGCCGAGCCGCCCAGCCCAACCGACCCCGAAACCTGGGCAGCAACATCCGAAATGATATCGCCGTACAGGTTAGGCGTCACTATCACGTCCAGGGTGTCCGGCTTGGCCGCCACGCGCGCCGCACCGATATCGATGATCATGTGATCGGCGGTAATATCGGGGTATTCTTTGGCTACTGCCTGAAAAGTTCGTTCGAACAGCCCGTCGGTGATCTTCATGATGTTGTTTTTGCTCATGCAGGTAACAGCTTTGCGGCCGTAAGCCCGGGCGTATTCGAAAGCATAGCGGATAATGCTTTCGGAGCCCGGCTGGCTGATCAGTTTGAGTGCCACGGTCATCTCGCGAGTCTGCTGATACTCGATCCCGCCGTACAAGTCTTCCTCGTTCTCGCGTACGATCACCATATCCAGTTTGGGGAAATTGGAGGGTACGTAAGGGGTGTACGCCTTGACCGGGCGTACATTGGCGAATAACCCGAGCGCTTTTCGCAGGGTGACATTGATGCTCTTATAGCCACCGCCCAGGGGGGTGGTGATTGGTGCCTTGAGCATCACCTTGTTACGCCGGATGACGTCCCAGGCGTCTGTCGGAATGCCGGTGGTAATGCCTTTGAGGTAAACCTGTTCCCCCACCTCGACGACATCGTAGTCCAGCGGGACATTCGCGCCCTCGAAAACATGCAATACCGCCCGCAGTAATTCAGGTCCAATGCCGTCACCGGCAGCTACTGTGATTCGTTGTTTATCCATCATACCCTCGCCTTTAGATTTTTATGAATAATAGTTTATTCCTTAACCGGCTGATTTGTTCTTAATCACGGCTTCGATTTCCACAGCTACCGGCTGACGCAACGACTGAGCGGTGTGGCAGCCGCGTTCGGCGTGTTCCAGCAGGCGTTGCACTTGCTCCTCGGGTGACGGGCTGTCGACGGTCACCCGGTAAATAACCTTCTGGAAGGCCGCGCCGGGTCCGCCAATATCGAATTTGTCGCCGGAGTCAAAAGTAGCCCGCAAATCCACGTCAACGTCCCGCAGAACTACCTGGTAAAGGTGTGCAAACTGCACCATTTGGGAGAGCAGTCAAAAGGCAGCTCCCGCCAGGAAGTACTCGAGCGGGCTGGCCGCCGCATCCTCGCCGCCCCTGGCAACCGGTTCGTCGCAGGCAAAGTGATACTTTCCGATGCGTCCTTCCAGATAAGCGTTTTTAACCAGTTTGGCGGTGGCGCGCAGCGTAACCGTCGAACTGCCGGGGTTTGCCAGGTAGCGTTCCTTGCCATCCTCGTAGGCCTTGGCCATCCTTTCCAGATCGACTCGTCCATCAATTTCCGTCACTATCTCTCTCCTTCGGGCTGTTTTGGTGCTAAACGACGAAAAGGTCGACAAATTCAGGGACATACATAGCTTCCAATTGTACCTGATCGCCGCAAGCTTCCATGATCTTTTCTGCCTGCGTGACAGAAAAACGCCGGGCCAGGTTAGTCTTGAACTTTTGGATAAGCAACGGAATGCCCTCTTCCCGGCGGCGGCGGTGCCCAAGTGGATATTCGACAACCACATTTTCGGAGTGGGTACCGTCGCGGTAAAACACCTGCACGGCATTGGCGATCGAGCGTTTGTCCGGGTCCAGATAATCCCGGCTGTACTGCGGGTTTTCAACCAGCACCATCTTCTCGCGCAGCGCATCGATACGCGGGTCGCTGGCGGCTGCATCCTCATAATATTCTGCCGTCAGTTCGCCAAAGATCAGCCCGACGGCCGTCATATATTGGATGCAATGGTCGCGGTCGGCCGGGTTGTAAAGCGGCCCGACTTTGTCGATGATGCGGATGGCTGATTCGTGGCTGGTGATGACAATTTTTTCGATTTCATCCAGGCGGGAATGCACTCCAGTGTAAAGTTGGAGCGCTGCCTCCACGGCAGTTTGCGCGTGGAACTCAGCCGGGAAGGAAATCTTGAAGAGCACATTTTCCATTACATACGAGCCGTAGGGCTGCTCCAGTTGGAATGGTTTTCCCTTGAAAAGCACATCATAAAAACCCCAGGTGGGGGCAGTCAATGCCGAGGGGTAACCCATTTCATCACTCAGCGCCAGCAGCGCAAGGCGGACCGCCCGCGAAGTGGCATCGCCAGCCGCCCACGATTTGCGTGATCCGGTATTAGGCGCGTGGCGGTAGGTACGCAGTGATTGGCCGTCGATCCAGGCGTTGGTAAGCGCGTTGATCAACTGTTCTCGCGTTCCGCCCAGCAAGGCAGTAATCACCGCAGTGCTGGCAACCTTTACCAGCAAGACATGATCCAGGCCGACGCGGTTGAAGCTGTTTTTCAAAGCCAGCACACCCTGAATCTCGTGGGCTTTGATCATGGCGGTCAGCACGTCGCGCATGGTGAGCGGCGGCTTGCCTACGGCGATCCGCGTGCGGGAATGCCAGTCGGCAGCCGCCAGGATACCGCCAAGATTATCGGAGGGATGTCCCCATTCTGCCGCCAGCCAGGTGTCATTGAAATCCAGCCAGCGGATCATCGCCCCAATGTTGAAGGCAGCCGTCACCGGGTCGAGCACATAGGAAGTGCCGGGCACCCGCGCTCCATTGGGGACGATCGTCCCCGGCACAACTGGGCCCAGCAGCCTGGTGCATGCCGGATAGGACAGCGCTTCCAATCCGCAACCCAGCGTGTCCATCAAGCACAATCGGGCGGTGCTGTAAGCCTCGCGGCTGTCAATTACGCTGGTGCTGGCATAATCCGCAATATCGACCAGCACCTGGTCGGGCTGCGGTCGGATGTTCGAGATGCGCCCTGACATATGAATGTTTAACCGCGTTTTCCAAGTGGGGTGAATTCAAGCGGGTCAGGTCCAATGTAGTTGGCTGCCGGGCGGATGATCTTGCCGTCCTGCCGCTGTTCGATAATATGCGCCGACCAGCCGGAGGTACGCGCCATGACGAATAGCGGGGTGAACATAAAGGTCGGGATGCCCAGCATGTGGTACGCGACCGCGCTGTACCAATCCAGGTTGGGGAACATGCGCTTCTCGTCCCACATAACATCTTCGATCTGTTCGGCGATGTCGCACAGTGTCTCGTCACCAAAATCCTTGCACAGCGAGCAGGACAGCCCCTTGAGGATTTTAGCGCGCGGGTCAGAGATGGTATATACCGGGTGGCCAAACCCAAGGATGATGCCGTGTTCGGCCAGGATTTTATGAACATCGGCGGCCGCTTCAGCGGCTGTGCCGTATCGCTCGATCACTTCCATGGCGCCTTCATTGGCTCCGCCGTGCTTGAAGCCCTTCAGCGCGCCAATGGCCCCCGTAATCGCCGAGTAGATGTCCGTCCCGGTGCCGGTGATCACCCGACTGGTGAAGGTAGATGCGTTGAATTCATGTTCTGCATATAGGATGAAGGTGATGTCCAGCGCCCTTTCATGCAGTTCTGTCGGCTTGCGCCCATGCAGCAGGTGCAGGAAATGTCCGGCTATCGATTCATCGTCGGTTTCGACGTCGATGCGCCGGCCGTGATGCGCGAAGTGATACCAGTACAACAGCATCGAGGGGAAAACCGCCAGCAGGCGGTCGGCGATATGCCGCGCCCCCTCTTCATGGCGGTCCTCGCGCTCTGGCAGCACTGACCCAAGGATTGAGCAACCGGTGCGCAGCACATCCATCGGATGGGCAGCCGCCGGAATGGATTCGAGCACTGCTTTAACCGGCGCCGGCAGTCCGCGCAGGTTTTTCAACTTGCGGCGGTAGCGATCCAACTCGCTTTTGACCGGCAATTCTCCATGCACCAGCAGGTAGGCAACCTCCTCAAAGGTGGCAAATTCGGCCAGGTCGTTGATATCATAGCCGCGATAGCGCAAGTCATGCCCCAGCGTTCCCACAGAACATATCGCGGTGTTCCCGGCCACAACCCCCGAAAGCTGAACGGACTTCTTTACATTTTTCTTCTCTTCCATAACCTGTTCGCTCATTTTGATTTCTCCCTTGAAAATAATTCATCCAGCTTTTGTTCGAACGCAAAATAATCGAGAACTTCGTACAGGTCTGTGCGGGTTTGCATGAGATCGATTACCCCCTGCTGGGTTCCGGTAGTCCGGATGGTTTGATATACCTTCAGCGCAGCAGCGCTCATGGCGCGGAAGGCTGAAAGCGGGTAAAGAACAAGACTGACATCCGCGCCAGCCAGTTCTTCCAGCGTAAAAAGCGGCGTTTGGCCAAACTCAGTGATGTTCGCCAGAATGGGAACACCGGCGGCCTGTGAAAACTGGCGGTACATCGCCAGATCCGTGACCGCCTCGGCAAAAATGATGTCGGCGCCAGCCTCGACGTAGGCCTTGGCCCGCTCCAGGGCGGGCTGTAATCCCTCGACGGCCAGAGAATCAGTCCGGGCAATAATGACAAAATCCGGATCGCTGCGGGCATCGACTGTGGCTTTAAGCCGGTCGCACATCTCGTCGGATGCAACCAGTTCTTTGCCGGGGCGGTGACCACAGCGTTTGGCCTGCACTTGATCTTCGATGTGCAATGCCCCGACGCCCTCACGGATGAGTGATTTGACCGTGCGGGCAATATTAAACGCACTGCCAAAGCCGGTATCCACATCGACCAGCAATGGCAGTTCGGTTGCGGCGGTTATGCGGCGTACATCCACCAGCACGTCTTCCAGGGTGGTTATGCCAAGATCTGGCACCCCCAGGCTGGCGGCTGCCACGCCGCCTCCGGAAAGGTACACAGCCCGAAATCCGCTCTTTTCAGCCAACCGGGCCGCATAGGCATTAATGACCCCCACCACCTGAAGTGGCTTTTCTTCGACCAGGGATGCCCGGAAACGCCCTCCGGGTGATTGTTGAGCTTCCATTACACCTCGTGGAGGAAACTAAGTGGCGATTGAGAAGCCGGCTTGAATGAAGTGTCGATGTTTAAAGCCGGATTATCCCTTGTGTTTACCAAAATGATACCAATCGAATTAGACAAAGTCAAACAAAATTACCATATTAGTTGAAAATTCATCATTTTGTATTATGACACTCACCCGCTGCCCTGCCTCGACGTCAAGCATCTGACAAACGAATAGCGAAACTGTGAACTCTCTCACTATGCCTATTCCCTCAACACTCTCTATAATAGAGATTGGGCATATATCGGCCTGCTTTTTTGTTGCCAATCCCATATTTCCGACAAGGAAGGAATGCATGAAAAAACACAATTTCAATCCCGGTCCCTCCATTCTTCCACAAGAAACCATCGATGGAACCATCGAAGCGGTAAAAAATTTCGCCGGGACGGGCCTATCCCTTTTGGAGGTATCGCACCGCAGCAAAGAATTTGAAGCCGTGATGAATGAGACCGTCGCACTCTTCAAAGAACTGCTCGGAATTCCAGAGGGATACGCAGTCTTGTTTGTCGGCGGCGGAGCCAGCACGCAATTTTTCCATGTTCCTTACAACCTGCTCGAGAAAAAAGCAGCTTACCTGATCACCGGCACCTGGGCTAAAAAGGCCTACAAGGAAGCCAAAATGATCGGCGCGGTCGAGGCAGTCGCCTCCTCAGAGGATAAGAACTTCACCTACATCCCCAAAGATTATGTGATTCCAGCGGACGCTGATTACTTCCACATTACCACCAACAACACCATTTACGGAACCGAGCTTTTGAAAGACATCGATTCCCCGGTACCGCTGGTGGCAGACATGTCATCGGATATCTTCTCCCGCCCGGTGGATGTATCGAAGTATGGGTTGATCTACGGTGGAGCCCAGAAGAACTTTGCCCCGGCTGGCGTGACCTTCGTCATCGTGCGCGAAGATTTGCTCGGCAAAGTCAGCCGTGCCATCCCCACCATGGTGGATTACCGCACGCACATCAAAGAGAATTCATTGTTCAATACCCCGCCTGTGCTGCCGATCTACTCCGGCATGCTGACGCTGCGCTGGCTGAAAAAACTGGGCGGCGTGCCCGGAATGGAACGCATCAACAAGGCCAAAGCCGATTTGCTTTATAAAGCCATCGATGACAGTAAATTGTTCGTTGGCACGGTCGCCAAGGAAGACCGTTCGCGCATGAACGTCACTTTTGTGATGGCCCCGGGATACGAAGGACTCGAAGAGGAGTTCCTAGCCCTGACCAAGACCAAAGGAATGGTCGGATTGAAGGGACACCGCTCGGTCGGCGGTTTCCGCGCTTCGCTCTACAATGCTCTGCCGCTGGAAAGCGTCCAGGTACTGGTAGATGCGATGAAAGAGTTCGAAGCCAGTCACTAAGCTGGGGTTGGAATTAAGATAAAAAGGGGCGCCGTTGGGCGCCTCTTTTATTGTTTTTCGTGCGATGCACGTACTCTTGGCTGTGAGCCAAACTCTGGCGGGCAGGTTCTCTCGTGCGATGCACGTGCTTAAACCTGGCGGGCAGTCTGTGAGTGAGCCTGCCGAAGCGCTACATACCCAGCGCAATTTCTTTCATAAACCTTGCCCGGATCAACCGTGGGACAAAGCCGGCATCAACAAACACAGCAGCAGCCCGGGCATTATTGGCATTGACGTGTAAAGCTGCTTCTTCACAGCCTTCTTGCTGAAAGCGTTGCAATGCATCTAACAACAAGGCATGCGCCAGACCTTTCCGGCGGTGCTCCTGAACCACGGCAATCTGCGAGATCCAGCCGGTTTTCCCATCCACTTCGCAGGTGACGAATCCCACCGGTTTCTCGTCTTCAAGCACCACCCGAGACAAATCCGGGCGAAATTGCTCATCCTCCTCTGCGTAGCTCGCAATCCACTCCGCCTGCACGGGTACGATATCTCCCAACCGGTCGCTGAACCCTTCGGCATAAGCCTGAAAGAAAAGCGGCGCACTGGCGGCGTCCCATGCGCGCGCCGTCAGGTCCTCAGGCAGGGGATCGGGCAGCGCCACTTCATCCAGCGGACGCACCAGCATCTGCTCGGTAAGGACATTTTCATACCCGTACTCCAGGTAAAGCACATTGGCACCCTCGGTCAACGCTTCATTCGTGATTACCAGTTGCAGGGTCAGGCCCGGCTGCGCTACTTGAAGCGCGCGTAATTCCGCCCAGGACAATAATGCCTCGCCAATCCCCCGGCGGCGAAATTCCGGATGCACCTGCCCCCCCAACCTGATGCGTTGCACCCCTTCTGCGGGCTCGCTGACCAGCAACCAGCCAACAGCAGCAAGTTGATCGCGCACCGCCACGCACAGCGAATTATCGCTGTGAATGGCAGCCGCTTTCAGCGCATCTTCTGGCAGGTTACTGACCGGTTCTTCGCCGTCAATGCTTTTACAGGCGGCGTCCAACTCAACCAATGCCGCTTCATCCTTGGGCTCAATGGAGCGCCACACCAACTGGTTCATGTCAGGAAAAGAATCACGCATGAGTCCTCCGTTTGAAAATTGTATCGCAGCCTAAGGTAAAATTACCTGGATTGAACCGGATATTGGAGGAAATGATGCAAAAACCACCTGCCAACCCTGGGACGCGTCCCGAAATGCCGGATGCTTATGGGATTTCCGGCAGCGCCGAAGGCCTGCTGAGCTGGGAGTGGGTCCGGCAGCAGATGACCCAGTCACGTAACTACTGGATCAGCAGCACACGTCCCAACGGACTACCGCACGCCATGCCGGTGTGGGGCGTCTGGCTGGACGACCAATTGTTCTTTGGCACATCACGAAAATCGCGTAAAGCCTTGAACCTGGCGGCCAACCCCGCGGTCAGTTGCCATACTGAAAGCGGTGATGAAGCTGTTATCATCGAAGGCGTGGTGGAGGAGGTCGCGGATCGGGAGTTGTTTAACCGGATAACCGCCGCAATTTCCAAAAAATACCCCAATATGCCTGAAGAAGCGGAGCCTGACCCTGAAAATATTACCTATGCAGTGCGAGCGCGCACGGTATTCGCCTTCCGCGAACGGGATTTCCCGCAGTCAGCCACCCGCTGGCGTTTTTGATCCGTACCACGACAATCTGGCGGCCAGTAAGTTTGACACCTTCTTTAAATTGATGTAAAGTAAACCATGGTTCTTGCGGAAATAAGCGTCGGTTTTCTCCAGGGAGGAAGTTAATGAGCATGATCCTGTCACCCAATTTGGTCCAGGCCCTGGCCTACCAGTTGCCTTCAGCCCTTACCCAACAAGAAAAGTCTGGTATCCCCATGTGGTTCTGGGGATTGATGGGGGTCACATTAATTATCCTGTTCTGGATGCTGTTCAACCGCCCCAAGGAAAAAGAAGGCGACGAACTTGAAGAAGGTCGGCTAGCTACCTCCGCGCCAGCGAAAACCAACCGCCAGGGGACCGCATTAGAATTGGAAGATGACAAGATCGACTATGGGCCGTACGCCAACGAACCCGAACCTGCAGAACCTTCAGAAGCTCCTCCCGAACTTCAGGCTGCTCCTTCCCCCTTTCTGGACTTTGGCGATGAGGATATTCCAGTCCAGCAAGGATTCGACATGGATTTCCTCAATGCGGATGATTTTACGCTCATTGAGGGAATCGGCCCCAAAATTGCCAAAATATTAAATCAGGCAGATATCCACACCTTCAAACAACTGTCCAATGAAGATCCGGAAGGATTGCTCGTCGCCCTGGCCACCGCAGGGATTTTCATGACCGACCCTTCCTCCTGGCCGGAACAGGCCAGACTTGCCGCCGCTGGCCAATGGGATGAATTAAAACGGCTGCAGGATTCGCTTAAAGGTGGACAACAGCTTTCATAAACCCCACCGAATACCGTTTCCCACATCCGGCTGGTTTACTTCTCGGATAAAATCTATGCCTGGTAGGGGGATTTTTACCCCAATAAACGCGTATTCACAATATTTACTGACAGTCTCAGGTTCCTGATGAAACCAATCTTCTCGCGCATCACCGGTCTGGTTTTGATTATTGCGGCGGTCATGGGACTGGGACTGAGCCTGGCCGGTCTGATCCTGCTGGGAGGCTTTTCAAGCCGCATTTCCGCCAATCTGTTGGGTGCGCTGGAATACCTGGATCGGGCGCTGGCGATCAGCAGCGATGGTTTGGAAACCGCGGAAAGTTCGCTGCAGGCAGCGGACTCGGCGCTGGTTTCGCTGGTCAGCACGCTAGACGGGGTAAATGAGTCGCTGCAGGGCATGGACCCCACCCTCACCGCCTTGAGCACGCTGCTTGGCAAGGATTTGCCGGGAACCATCGAAGCCACCCAGGATTCATTGGATTCTGCTCAGACCAGCGCTAAGAATATCGATAATGTGTTGACTTCGCTCAGCAGAATCCCGTTTTTTGGGACGCTGGTCTATAACCCGGACGTACCACTGAACGAAACCCTGGGCGAAATTTCTGACAGCCTGAATGCCATCCCGCGCTCTTTACGGGACGCCAAAAGCGGGTTGGATATAGCTGACAAGAATCTCACCATGATCACTTCGGACCTTGGCGACATCGCACAGAGCACTGATCAAATTGGGCTCAGCATTGCGGATGCCTTGCTGGTGATTGATGAATACCAGACATTGGTAGCGGATATGCAAAAGCGGGCGAAGGATTTCCGCCAGGAACTGCCGGGACAGTTGCGGTTGGCAACCCTGGCAGCCGCGCTCTTGTTGATCTGGCTGGCTATTACCCAGATCGGGCTGCTGGCGCAGGGGGTCGAATTCCTGGCGCGCGGGAGGAAACCGCTCAAACAACCGGGAATCGAGTAAAATCGGGGGAACCGCTTCAGTATTCCCTTTAAAGAAAGCGCTGATCATGGAAATATCCCTGCTCACTGAAGTCACCGATGAAGTCGTTCAGGCATTTACCCGTCTGCTGCCCCAGTTGAGTTCCAGCGCGGTTATTCCCTCGCGGGCCGAACTGCAAGAAATCGCCGATAACGATTCTTTTTTTATTGCCCGCGACCTTGACCTCGGCGGCCAAATCGTCGGCTCCTTGACCCTGGTGACCTTCCGCATCCCAACCGGTGTACGTGCCTGGATTGAGGATGTGGTTGTGGATACTGCCATGCGCGGCAAGGGAATTGGCGAGCTGTTAACTCGCGCTGCTTTGGAGCGCGCGGCCGAATTAGGCGCAAAAACCGTGGATCTGACTTCGCGTCCCTCGCGCGAAGCCGCTAACCGCCTGTACCGGCGCGTCGGATTTGAATTGCGCCAGACCAACCTGTACCGCTACGAACTCAAGTAGCTGCCAACCGTGAACGCAGCCGTGAATGGCGTAAACCCTCGCCAGCATATGGCCCGGGAATTCTGGGCTGGAGTGCGGGCTGAGCTACCCCTCATCGTAGGGGTTTTTCCCTTTGGCATGATTTACGGTGTGGTGGCCGTCAGCAGCGGCATGCCAGCCAGCGCCGCCCAGGCGATGTCGTCGATTGTCTTTGCCGGCTCAGCCCAATTTGCCACTGCCCAACTGGTGGCGGGCGGTGTGCCAACCCTGGTGCTGGTCATGACCATTTTCATCCTGAACCTGCGGCATGCCCTCTACAGCGCCTCGATCGCGCCCTACACCAAACATCTCTCAACGGCCTGGAAAGCCGGACTCAGCTACCTGCTGACCGACGAAGCGTACGCCGTCACCATTTTGAATTATGAGCGCGAAGGGATCAACACGTATCGCCACTGGTTTTTCCTGGGGGCCGGTTTGGCATTGTGGACATTCTGGCAGATCAGCACCGCGGCGGGGATTTTCCTGGGGACGGTGATTCCGGCGGCATGGTCTTTGGATTTTGCTGCGGCGCTGACCTTCATCGCCATGACCCTGCCGCTTTTGCGCGACCGAGCGTCCGTGGCAGCCGCCCTGGCGGCCGGTGTGATGGCGCTGCTGGCTTATCCGCTGCCGTATAAGCTAGGCCTGGTTGCAGCCGCAATTGCCGGTATCGTAACCGGCATGCTGGTGGAAGGAAAACGCCGGTGAACATCTGGGCAGCTTTAATTGCCGGCGGGGCGCTAACCTATCTCACGCGTCTGTCGTTCATATTCCTGTTCGGAATTATCGATCCGCCCGAGGTAGTGAAGCGCGCCTTGCGGTTTGTGCCGCCAGCGGTGCTTTCGGCCATTGTCTTTCAGGAACTGCTCATTCGCGATGGCGCAGTTTTTCTATCACTTGGCAATGCCCGCCTGTTGGCCGGAATGGCAGCCATCCTGGTTGGCGTGCGCAGCAAGAATTCATTGCTGGTCATCGCAACCGGCATGATTGTGCTGTTGTTGTTGAATCAGATCGTGCCGGGGTAAGGGATGTCATTGCAAGGCAAGTAGTGCCGAAGCAATCTGCAATAGCAGACAAAATTCGTAGGTCGGGTCAAGGGACGACAAAAAACGTTTATCGTAGATTTCGCTTGCAGTCCCGATACCCGACGTCATTCTGTATCGCAGGCAATTTTCATCGTTTGTGGTAGGGAACAACGAAAGATGAATAATCGCAGCTAACGATTTCAGCACCCAATTTTGTCGGGTTTCACTGGCGTGTTTTATGATTATCCGGATTTTTATCGTCCGCTCACTCGCAGAGTGCCCTGCCCGCAGGGCACCCTGTGGGTGCGGGCAACCCGACCTACAGATCGTACGTAAGTAATTTTTCTCGCAGGCAATTTTCATCGGTCCGATTAAGCTCCCAATCTTGTCGGGTTTCGCAGTCGTGCTTTATGATTATCCAGTTTTTTATCATCCGCTCACTCACAGGGTGCGGGCAACCCGACCTACGGATCTTCCATGCTATCCGATGGACGCAGATTGCTTCGCGCCGCTCGTAATGACAAATGCCGGGCAACCTCCTACCTGTACGCAAATATCCGCAACATTCTTATATAATACAGACATGAAAAGAGTTTCCTTTTTAGCACAGTTGGCTGTGCTGACGACGTTGCTTACTTTATCCCTGCCAACCCTCTCTGCGCAGGCTGGCGCCGCACCGGCTACGCCCCCGCCGCCGGACTTTGAATTGATCGACAGCGCACCCGGGGTTGACCTCTATCGCAAAGATTACGCTGGCGGCACTCCCGACTACGTCCTGGTATTCGATCTTTCCAAAGGCGCAGGAGTGCACCTGCTATCAGGCGCGGTGGCGGATGCAGGTTCGGGCGGCGGAGCTTACGGCGGAAACAACCCAACCTTTACCCGCCAATCCTTGCAACAATTCTGGGATTCCTTCACCGTTACCGAGCCGGACGCCTTCTGTGTGGTCAATGGCAGCTTCTTCGCCACCGATGCCGACCCGGCTGCCCTGGCCTTCCCGCTCAAAGTTGACGGCCAAATCCTGTCCGAAGGCTACGGCCGGGAGGAGTTCCCCGACCAGAAGCGCATGCTCGAGCTGTGGTCGGATCACGCCCGCATCACCACCCTGAGCAGCGAGGTGTTGCCTGCTTCGGATGCGCCAAATATATTGGCAGGTTTGGCAGAAGACGCCAACAAAGATTCGTCCGCACTGATTGGCCGCACCTTTGCCGGTGTTGACGATGCAGACGAAAACGGCAGCCTGGAAACGGTGGCGTTCATTTCATCGAAAACCAGCAAGGCTGCTGACGCTGCCGGGGTGTTGCGCGCCTTCGGCGCCGACGACGTCATCATGCTGGACGGCGGCGACTCGGCCCAAATGATGTGCGACAACCAGCCGCAAGTTTATTCAGACCGACCCATCCCACAGGCGGTTGGCATTACCGCCGGTGAGCAGGCTGCCTACGCGGTGAAAATCGCTGACCAGACCGACTGGGCAGTGGCGGTCGAAGGGCAGACCCTCGAGATCGAACTCACCCTCGCCAATACCGGCAGCGAACCCTGGCGCATGGGCGAAGTGGCCTTGCTCAACCAGCGTAACGACTGGGGCGCCGGTGAGCGGATGGACCTGCCGCAGGATGTCGCCCCCGGAGAAAAAATAACCCTGAAATGGGTCTCGCTCCCGTTCGAGAAAACGGGCGTGTTCGTCTCGCAATGGCAACTGGCGCGCGGTACGCAGGTTTTTAGCGATAAGCCCATCTTGATCAACGTCATCGTCATTCCGCCTGAACTCGAGGATAAGAAAGCGGAGCTCGAAGCCAAAATCCGCGAGTGGGCGCGCCAGCAGGTGGATGATATGGAGCAGATGATCATGGATTGGATTCAAGCCCAGGTGCGCCGCGGAATCGAACAGATCTGCCCGTTTGGAGCTGCCCTACCCGGCGCGGTGATCGCCGGCGAAGTCTGGAAGGCGCGCCGCAAAAAAGAGAGACGAAGGAAGGGACACTTTGGAGAATAATCTGGCCGGATTAACGTCCGCCGTTTTGGTCGGACAGCAAACCGATACGCTGATCACCACCCGCGTTAAGAATGTTCAAGTGACTGTAGAAGGATTTGCGGGTGACAAGCACGCCGGCTTGACTCACCCCGCAGACAGCCGCACGCCGTTCTGTCCGCGCGGAACACAAATCTTCAACGACCGTCAGGTCAGCATTGTCTCGCTGGAAGAATTGGCGATTGTGGCCGCCAGCCTGGACCTGCCAGAGTTATTGCCGGAATGGCTGGGGGCAAACCTGCTGCTCAGCGGCATTCCCGACCTTACCAGGCTGGAACCCGGCGCCCGGTTGTTCTTTTCCAGCGGCGCGGTGCTGTATGTGACCCATTCGAATAACCCGTGTTCTGGCCCCGGGAAAATTATTCAATCCCGCTTCCCTGACCGGGATGGGCTGACCGCAGCCTTTGTCAAACACGCCATGCACCGGCGTGGTTTGGTGGCCGTGGTGGATTTACCGGGTCAAATCGCGGAAGGTGACACAGTCAAAGTCATCTGGAAAAATCGCTACCGCTACCAGGATTAAACTCAGGAAAGTGTTGAATGGACAATCCACTGGCAAAAAAACTATTAATCCGCTCCGGCAGCCGCCTCCTGGTACGCAATGCGCCGCCAAGGTATCTGGAAAAATTGGAACCGCTGCCAGACGGCGTCCAATTGCTGACCGCCGTGGAGGGGACGTTTGATGTGGTGCTGCAGTTCGTGCACAACAAGGCGGAGGTGGATGCCCAGGCGCTGGAAAGCACGCAGGCAGCCCGCGGCGGTGGGGTAGTGTGGATGATCTATCCCAAAAAGTCAAAGAACGTACAGACCGATATCAACCGCGATATCGGTTGGGACGTGCTCTGGGACGCCGGTTGGGTTGGGATCGCAATTGCCGCCATCGATGAGGCCTGGGCAGCACTGCGTTTCAGACCGGCCAGTGACGTAAAACGCTCGCCGAACAGCACTTTGCGGTAGCTAACCATTCGAGTGGTGCAAACTTCGCAATATAAACAGATGGTCCATGGAATAACTCAAAAGATTGGATGCCCAATGGAAACAACTGCCTACCGCCTGACGCTTTTACCCCAGCCGCTGGCTATTTGCCAGCTCGAACCCGACACCCCCATGCCGGAGTGGGCCTGGAATTCTAAATTCCTCACCATTACCCGCACCCCGGACGAATTCTCGCTGTTGTGCGATGCCAACCTGGTGCCCGCTGGTTTTCGCTCGGAGGGTGGTTGGCGTGCGCTCAAAATGGAGGGGCCATTCGAGTTCACCCAGATCGGCGTGCTGGCATCCGTGCTAAACCCGCTGGCAGAAGCGCAGGTTTCCATCCTCTCAATTGCAACTTACGACACCGATTACGTGCTGGTAGCCGAACCCGATTTGCCAACCGCGCTGGCAGCGCTCGCCGCCGCCGGGCATCAGGTCAGTGAGTAACCGGCGGCTGCAAACATCTTTCTAACTGGCCGCAGTCGCGTGGTAAGATTGGGCTATTCCTAATCTGGAGCCAACGATTTTGAGCCAGCCCATACCAAACAATCCAAAACCGGCCGTCGGCCGGGGATATGTCATTGCCATCTTTGGGGTTGCAGTCTGGTCTGCTACAGCAACTTTTATAGCCTACTTAACCACGCGCTATCACCTGCCGCCATTTTTGCTGGCTGCCTGGCGGGATGGCATCGCCGGTCTGACTGTCTGGTTGGTGCTGCGCGCCGTCCGGCCCGCATTGCTGCGCCTGCCGCGCAGTCAGTGGTATTTTGTAATCGGTTACGGCATTCTGCTGTCCGGGCTTAACGCCCTGTGGACAGTGTCCGTAGTCTTGAACGGTGCAGCCGTCTCTACGGTGATGGTTTACAGTTCTGCCGCCTTCACCGCACTGATTGCCTGGCGATTATTCGGCGAGGATATGAGCCTGCAAAAAATTGTGGCGGTGATTTTAGGCATTGGCGGTTGCGTACTGGTGGCGGGAGCCTACGACCCGGCGGCCTGGCAAAGTAATGCGGTTGGGGTGATCACCGGACTGGTTTCCGGCCTGGTATTTACCGCTTATTCGCTGATGGGAAAAATCTCGGCGCAGCGCGGCATTTCTTCCTGGACCGCGCTGACTTACACATTCATGCTGGCAGCCGGGCTGCTGGCTGTCTATAACTTTATCCTGCCCGAACTGGGCGGCATCACGCTGGGAAGCCCGTCTCTACTGCCGGTTCTGGACGGCCGCGGCTGGATTGCTCTGGTCATGCTCGGGCTGGGTCCAACCATTGGCGGGTATGGACTATACAACTACAGCCTGACCTATCTGCCGGCCTCTGTCGTCAACCTGCTGGCGACCTTGGAACCAGCCATGACAGCGGTCCAATCTTATCTCCTGCTCGATGAGCGCTTTACCACCGCACAGGTGATCGGGAGCTTGTTGATCATTGGCGGTGTCGTCATCATCCGGCTGATGGAAAGCCGCAGGCAGCAGGAAACCGCCAACCTGGCGCCAATCTGAGTGTAAGGGCGAAGCATCCGGTGAACATCTCTGTTATTGAAAAACACCAGGTATTCAGGATGCTTCGCTCCTATTATTAATCAACGCTGATTACAGCCACGGCCTGATCTTTACGCTGCACCCGCAGCACCGCAATCTTCGTCGGGTGGTTGAACGGCGCGGGATCAGCCGGGTAAAGCGGTTCATGGACGGTTTCGGGATAGCCAGTGACATCCAGCGGAACGGCAATCATCTCTTCCAGCTGCAGGTAGCCGTTGTTGCCTAATTCACGCAGCGAATCCAAATACGCGCTTCCGCTGACAAACAATGCGTTGTTCACCGCCACCAGCCAGCCGTTATGCGCCACCAATGGCCGAACCTTATTGATTAATCGCGCCGCCTCGGCTGTCAGGTCAACCCGCCCGGCGGGCGTAACCGAAAAGAAGGGCGGATCGAGTATGACGCAGTCAAACAGTGCACCAGATTCTTTCAACCGGGCAACCTGACGAAAGAAATCGCCTGCCAAAAAATCCTGGCCGCGCACCTCAAATCCGTTCAGGCTGTAGGTTTGGCGCGCCAGGGATAAAAACTTGGCGCTTAAATCCAATTGAATCACGCGGGCAGCGCCGCCGGCCAGGGCAGCCGCCCCCAGGCTGCCGGTATAAGCAAAAGCGTTCAGTACCTGCTTACCCTTAAGCGTCCGCTTTAGCCAGTCGCGCAGGTTGCGCGTGTCAAGGTACAGGCTAGCATCCTGGTTGAGGGTCAAATTAACGGCATAGCGCACGCCGTGTTCAGTGATTTCACGGGCGGGCTGGTCGCCGTGGACCAGCACCCCGCGGCGGCTGTCGGCATCCTCCGCGTGGCGGGTCTTGACTACCACCGCCTGCAGCCACGGTAACTGCTCCAGCAGCCAGTGGTGCAGCAGCAGGAGCATCGATTCGAGCTCGCTGGGAGGATCAGCCTGATTGAAAATGAGCAGGGTGCGGGCGTACAGGTCAACGATGAGCCCGGGACAACCTTCAGTGTAGCCATTAAACAGCCGAATGCCGGCGGAATGGCGCGCGTCGAAAAGCGCGCTGCGCGCCTGTACTGCAGCTTGAATGGTATGGATCGTATGTTGCGCGACAACCGTCACAGAGGTTCTCCTCGGAGGAAAATTCAGTTAATTATAAGGCCAGCCGGTGTAAGCCTGCGCAACCTGGGACGCATTTTAGCCGTATTAAATATCAAGCCGGTTGAAATCAGTCCGTGACCGTTGTATGCTAATGGGTATAAATTTTCACAATTTTTTTCCTTACCCAAGGAGTTTTTTTCGTGACGACCGCCATCCCAGGACCTGCCTACCGAATCATAACGCCCCGTCTGGTCATCCGCTGCTGGAATCCAACAGACGCCCCGCTAATGAAAACCGCCATCGAGGCCAACGTTGACCATCTACTCCCCTGGCTGCCTTTCGCTCGCAACGAGCCAGAGGAATTGCAGGTGAAGATCGAACGCTTCCGCCACTGGCGTTCGCGCTTCGACACGGACGTGGATTATGTGTACGGAATTTTTGACCCCAGAGAAACACGAGTGGTAGGCGGCACCGGCCTGCACAAGCGGGTCGGCGACCGGGCTTTCGAGATTGGTTATTGGATCGACCATGAGATGATCAACCAGGGCTTTGCCACCGAGGTCAGCGCGGCGTTGGTGAGGGCGGCATTTGAAATTATGGATGCGCGCCGGGTGGAGATACACTGCGATCCGCTCAATCACCGCAGCGCCGCAGTGCCGCGTAAATTGGGGTTCATCCATGAAGCCACCCTGCGCGAACGCTTCCCCGCGACTGAAGTCGAATGGACGGACATTATGATCTGGTCGATTTTCGCCGGCGATTACCCGGGCAGTCCGGCTCAACAGGTTCAAATTCAGGCGTTCGACTCTGCCAACCGCCAGATCCTTTAGGAGGAATTGAAATGGTCGATGAAAAAGTAAAGTTCGAAGAATTTCGAGTGGACGGCGAGCAGTTGCTTGCCAAAGTCAAAGAAATCATCCATGAAGGCAATGTCCGCCGCATCATCATCAAAAATGAGAAGGGCGAAGTGCTGGTCGAGCTTCCGCTGACGATTGGCGTGGTGGGTGCATTGCTGATCCCGGTCTGGGCAGCGGTCGGCGCCATCGCAGCGCTGGCCGCCCGTCTCACCATTGTCGTTGAGAAGGTCGAAAGAGAATAGTAAAGAGAACCTTTTTTACCCTACCCCCGATACCAATCCGCGCGGGTAGGCGGCAAACCGCTGGGACCCTCAGCCGTCGGCTTTACCAGCAGTGACTGGTACACATTCAGCCTGCCGGAATGGAAACCGTGCGATGAGCCAGCCATATACAGACGCCAGACGCGGTAGGTGACTTCGTCGACAAATTGGAGGGCATCCTGATGATGCGCCTCCAACCGGTCGACCCAGTGGCGCAGCGTCAGCGCATAATGTCCGCGCCACGACTCGACGTCGCGGACTTCCAGCCTGGCTTCCTCGGCAGCCCGCAGTGACTCTGAGATTGGCTCGAGCTCGCCGTCGGGAAAGACATACCTGTCACTAAAAGAACCGCGGGGATCGGGTTCATCGGTTAGCCGGCGGGCGATGCCGTGATTGAGGAATACCCCGCCCGGCTTGAGCAGCGAAACTGCTTTTTTGAAATAAATGGGCAGCAGCGCCGCCCCAACATGTTCGAACATGCCTATACTGACCAGTGCGTCAAACGGGCGGGAGTCATCCAGTTCGCGGTAATCCCGCACCTCCACCCGGCAGCGTCGCTCCAGACTGGCGGCTTTGATGCGCTGGTTGGCCAGGTCGGCCTGCGGTTGACTTAAGGTGATTCCCAACACCTCCACCCCATAATGACTGGCGGCATACATGGCCAGGCCGCCCCAGCCGCAGCCGACATCCAACAGCCGTTGACCGGGCTGCAGGCGCAGTTTGCGGCAAATCATTTCCAGCTTGGCGGTCTGGGCATCATCCAGGCTCAGGTCAGGGGCGGCAAAGTAAGCGCATGAGTACACCATGCGGTCACCGAGGAACAACTGGTAAAAATCGTTCGAGACGTCGTAATGGTAGGTGACAGCCTTGCGGTCGCGGGCGATAGAATGAACTTTCCCTTGCAGGCTGGCTGCCTGCCGCCCGCCGGACCGATCATATTCGCGTTTGGGCAGCCGCAGCAGTTTGCCGGCGGCACTCAATTTGGCGCTCCAGCCGTTGGTGGCTTTAACCAACGCGTCCGCCAGGTCAAATACCGCGGTGATATCACCTTCGATATCAAAGTCATTGTACAGGTAGGCTTCGGCCAGAGCCAGTTCGGTGCTTGCTGCAAACATGGAGCGCAAAGCACCTGCATGCTGCAACACCAACATTGCCTGGCGCGGGCTGTCATCGGGCCAGTTCGTTCCGTCCCACAACCGCACCCCGACCGTTTGGACCTGGGTGGGTTTCAAGACTTCATCCAGAAATTGAAGCGATAGTTTTTTGGCTTCCAGGCTGACATCGATGGCTTCTTTTTGCAGCATGACCTACTCCTTTCCGTGTGTAACTATTACCTACCGATAATCCAGCGTTATAGCGGTGCTGGAAACACATTGCTATATTATTTACCAATATCATACTAGATTATGTCAAGGGATTCAATTGCAGCACATCCGCCCGCACGGGCACGGGGTTTGTAGAACAATGAATATCGCGATTGATCCCCGTGCCCCTACTGACGGTCGAGCGTTTTTCTTGCTAAGTCCAGACTATAATTCGATGCATATCCAATTCCAGACAATTCAAAATAAACATGACCTATTTCGAGATCGGTGTGTTTCACCCGCGCAGCAGCGACAATATCGGCACCCTGTGGCGCACAGCCTACCAGCTTGGGGCTGCCGGTATTTTTACCATCGGACGTGCCTATCGCCAGCAAGCCAGCGATACCCAGCATGCCGTCTACGAGATTCCGCTGCGCACCTATTCAACCCTCGAAGATTTCCTGGCCAACCGCCCCAACGGCGCACAGTTGATCGGCGTCGAAATGGGCGGGCAACCTTTAGCAGGTTTTGACCACCCGGAGCGGGCGGTTTACCTGCTCGGTTCCGAGGCTATGGGACTGCCCGAACACGTCCTGCAGCAATGCCAGGCGGTCATCGGGCTGGAATCAATCCGCTATCCATCCTATAACCTGGCGGTGGCAGGCAGCATTGTGCTGTACCATCGAGTATTCATAGCTGGAAAATCCTAGGTCTTGCCCCTAATCAGGCGTTGCTACAGCTTCATGCCGGTTGACCAGCGCATGATAGCGCTGCAGTTGCTCCCGCTGTACGCGAGTGAGGCGGATAAAGCTGCGCACGGCACGGATGCGGTCGATGGCCTGCGCCGGGGTATCCCCCTGTGAAATCAGATAGGCTGCTGCCATAGTTGGCGCCCGGCCGACCCCCGCCCCGCAATGGATGTACACCTTGCCGCCGCTTTCGATTTCATGTTTAATGAACGCCACGCCTTGCTGCAAATCCTCCATCGTCGGGGGATCATCATCGGTGATCGGCAGATGCAGGTAATGAGGAATATCCACGCCAAGCGATCGATCGTCAAACTCGCGGCGCAGATTGACCACCCCGCTTATGCCCCAGGCTTGCAGTTGCCGCCAGCCGCGCTGTTTGAACTGCGGCCCGACGAACAGTTGCTCCGTCACCTGGCACTGGCTGCGGATCGGCCGGTCGATCAACTTGCGGTTGAAGACATTGGCCATCCACAGAACGGTGGCCTTAAGCCCCTGGGTTAGCAGCCTTAACCCCAGCAAGCGGAAGAATTTACCCACCCCCATGGACGCTTCGCGCTCGGTGGCGTGCTCCAGGGCAGCCAGATTGGTCTTTTGAGTGTCATTCACCCGCCAATTGTAGCCAGTTGCGCTATTCAGGTCAAGAAAATAATTACGAAGAATATATGCACCACGGAGGCACGGAGTTCACGGAGAAAACAAAATCATTTAAAGTTATTGCTATTTTGGTAGTCTCCGCTACCTTGGCCAACAGAGAATAGTATTTCTTTGATCTTTTAGGATTGAATTATCTATCTTTATAATTGCTTCTTCGTATCCTTTCTTGCGCCCTTCGCGTTTTAATCTTGAATCAATCACCTTTGTGTTTACTTTCTAAATTAATTTATCCCCATAAATCTTGCGACTCCAATTTTCCAATTCAGCAGCCGAGAGGAACCCGTCCGCTGCTGAAACGGCGCCGATTTTATATGAGGCAAACACCACTGCAGACCGCAGCGCCCGGTAGGGGTCATGATGGTTCCGATAGGCATGTAAAAAAGCCGAAAACAACGCGTCACCGGCCCCAATGGTATTGACCACCGGCCCGGTATACACCGCCGGGATGCGCCCGATAAAACCGTCTCGCCGGACGGCCAACAGACAGCCTTCGGCACCCAACCCGATGACCACGATGTCACTGCTGAAGCGCGCCTGCACTGCCCGCGCCCATTCTTCCGGCGGAAGCGGCAGGTTTTCATGTGACATGAACAGGATGTGCGCCGCGGCCATGAAATCCTGGTTGTAAGCATCGTCGAGTGAACCAATCGCATGCACGTCCGTTGCCACCAGTTTACCGGATGCCCGGGCAGGCTTCAGCATGGCGCGCGAGAAGTTGATGTTGCATAAGGCTAGAATGTCGCATTTCTGCGCTGCCGCTTCGAACAATTTTGGCGGGAAAAACTGTTCCTGGATATCCTTGAGATCCACATGAATCTGTCGCTTGCCGCTCGGGTCAAAAAGGATCACCGACTGGGCCGTCTGATCCACCTGCGAAAGCACAAAAGAGTCAGGTATGCCGTCCTGCACCAGCGCTGCGCGCACCAGATCGGCGGCGTAATCATTACGCCCGATCAGCGAGAGAAATTCCACCGGATTGCCCAACCGTGTGAGCGCTTTCGCCAGGTTGTAGCCAACCCCCGAGACGCTGGATTCGATACCGTTAAATGGATAATGGACAGGGTTGTAGGCCAGCGGGAATTCGGCTATGCGCAGCGTGGTCTCGATATTGATCAGACCGGAAACCAGGATTGAAGCCATCATTGCTTCTCCATGAAGCAGATTTCAGAGCGGCCTGCCGGCTGGACCGCTTCGCTGGAGAACCCTGACCCGCCTGCTGTCCGCTATCCGCCCGTCCCACTGACCCTGAAAACGCTGATCAAAAGGCCAATCGTCCCGGGAATCCCCACACAAAGACCAATGATCAGCAAAACGATGCCGATGATCAGAGTGGCAGTGGATGAGCCTTTCTGTTCCAGGACTGAATCAGCCGGGTTGGCCGGGTTGATGAAAACCTTCACGGATCGGCCAGCCGGATAGCGCGTAACCGCCTCCTGAGAGGTTTTTAGCTTGCTGGTGGAAAATACCATCCCAAGGCGCATTTTGTCATGGGTATATTTAGCGCCGCCCACCTCATATTCGTACTTGACGTATGGCCGGTAGGTATCAACGCCGCCATCGTCATCCGTGCTTGGGCTGGTAATTACCCGCGACTCAAGCACCGTGCCGTCCACCGACGGCCAGGACAGGGATTGTTGTAACTTGTTCTTATCCTGGCGGCTGCGGACGATCATGATGATGCCCACGACGGTGAAAACCAGGGCAAACACGCCAAAACATGCGATTGCAATGATCGGTCCAGCGGTAGAATCCATTTTTCACTCTCCTATTGCTCAGGTTGCGCGTTAACAATATTTCCGGATCCATCGATTTCCAATGACCAGCGACTGCCGATTTGCGCCTGCTGATAAAGGTTAAGATCACTGGTGCGCAGTTCCAGCACGCCCTGGTCGGTATTGAACTGGATGGTGTAAATCGCACTGCTCTCACCCGCGCGTTGGTTGCTGACGAGCGCAGCCTGGGGCAACTGCGGGAACAGGTCACTGCCTTGAAGCGAAAGTTGATCGACAGCCACCCACTGAGAGACGGTGTACTCGCAGTAGTCGGCATATGTTTCGTAAACGCAATCCTGCACCACCTCGCCAAAGCCGGTACCCTGGTCAACCGAGTAAGGTGTGCCGCATACTTCAGTGGAAACCGGCTGCGGCTCGTCGGCGGTATAGGAATAACGGTACTCGCAGGCGCCAACCTCCGCATCGGATGGAATGTCATTGGCCCAACCCTGCGCCGTGACCGGTTGGAATTCCTCGATCATCAACTGTGTCGTCCAGGAGGTGTTCTGCACCGAGCCCGACACCGTTTCGGTACGGCCTGCCGAAATGGCGAGAACAACACATAATATGAGCAATCCGATCAAACCGATAATGCCGATAATCTTGACCAGCGGGCTCATTTTCACTGGCTTGCGCAGCGTATCCGCTTGTTGGATGGGTGCCTGCAAGGTAGGAACGGGCGGTACCGCCAGCGATGCGCCGCAGTTGGAACAGCGCTGCGCGCCAGCCGGGTTCATCTGACCGCAGGACGGGCAAGGGCGGTCGGGCACAGGGACCGAACTGAAAGCACCCATCACTTCGCCTGACTCTCGTTTTTTGGCTTCTTTTAAATCAGCGCCGCACTGGATGCATACCAATGCATCCGCCTTGTTGCGCGTGCCGCAAAATGCGCAATGCACATCTGGCGCACCCTGGGCAATCGTCTTGGCGTCTTCGCCCTGGATGAGCTCCTGCCCCTCGCGCTGCTGAAATTTGACGTCCTGCGGCTGGGGACCGCCGCAGGTTGAACAAGTTTTTTGGGGACCGGGGTTTTTACTGCCGCAGCGTGGGCAAACCCACTCCATCTCGACATACCCCAATTGCTTTTTTGCCATGGAACTCCTCTGCCAGGTCTTTCTGGTCTAATATGGAAATTATAGTAGAAAATTTTTTAATCGAGGATAAACACACTCCACTTTCTCCTTAACTGGTTGCCGCGCCCGCCAGGCTGAATTTCCGGCTGCGCTGGCTGGTTTATAATGAAACTCGCGAGAAATTAACCGGTTTTTTAGTTCGACAGGAGGTACGCGCCTGTGAGTGTTATAGAGAAACTCATTGCTGATTTACCCCGAGAGCCGATTGTTGTGCGGGATGTGGTCGCGGGGGTGCGCTGGACTGCGGTCACCAGCCGCGGCTGCGGGTTGGCCGCCAGTCTGGCATTCGGCAGCGACGGCATACCCCGCACACTGCCGGACGCCGGGCATTTACACCGTAAATCCGTGCAGGAACTGGCCCTGTGGATGCACGAGACCAATCTGCTGGAGACCAGTATCGGACTGGCAGCCTACAACTCGACCCTTTCCACGGATAGCGGCTGTCTCCAAAACCTGAATGCCTTTGATCTACTGGCACACCTGGGCAAGGGAAAAAAGGTCGCTATGGTTGGTCACTTCCCCCAGGTGGAATGGTTACGAGAACAGGTGGACAGCCTGTGGGTGTTGGAAAAACGTCCGCGCCCCGGTGATGTCCCGGCGGAAGCCGCACCTGACCTGGTTCCGCAGGCCGATGTGGTAGCCATTACTGCCATGACGATTTTGAACCATACCATCGATGATTTGCTGACTTTGTGCCAACCGCAGGCAAAAATAATGGTCCTGGGACCCAGTACGCCGCTGTCACCGGTGTTATTTGACTGCGGGGTTGACTTCATATCCGGGACAACGGTGACCGACGAGCAGGAAGTTCTTTTGACCATTATGCAGGGTGGATCCGCCTTGCAAGCTCAAGGCACGCGCAAAGTCATCCTGTGCAAAGAGCCGTTCGACGGTAGTTCCCTTGCAACTAAATCCGACCGGGGGCGTATATATTCGCAAGGAGAATGAACCATGGAACCAAAACGTTTATATCGCAGTCGAACCGACACCATGCTCGGCGGTGTGTGCGCCGGGTTAGCCAAATACTTCGACCTTGACCCCACAGTCGTCCGCCTGGTCTTTGTGCTTTTATTCCTTCTGGCCGGACACGGTTTGCTGATCTATTTGATCATGTGGCTGGTTGTGCCGCCCGAACTGGCGGCCTGATACCTGACCTGGTCGCGCTATTCCAATTGGATTAACAGTTAATCATCGGGAAAGGAAGTCACAATGGAGCATCGGCCTTATCGTTCGTTTTTTTGGCCAGTGGTGTTGATCGGCATCGGCGTGGTCTGGCTGCTCGGTACTCTGGGGGTTATTCCCAATGCCAATTTTGCATCCCTGGCTTCGCTTTGGCCGTTGATTTTAGTGGTCATTGGTCTGGATATCTTGATCGGCCGGCGCTCAGCAGTCGGGGGTGTGCTGGTCGGTTTGATCGCCGTAGCGCTGGTCGTGTTTTTTCTGGTTGCCGGACCGTCGCTTGGGCTGGCAACCAGCGGCACGCTCAAAACAGAAATGCTCTCTTCTGAAATTGGTACCGCCACGGTCGCCGACATCACCTTGAATTTTTCTTCACAGCCAGTGACGATGGATGCACTAACCGACAAAACCAGCCTGCTTAAAGGGGAGATCGATTACTACGGCCGGTTGGATTACAGCGAAACGGGCGATACCAACCGCCGCATCCGGTTGGAACGCTCTGGAAACACGGGTATCGCTTTCGACTGGGACCCGAACGCCCGCTGGGACATCGGGTTGACGCCTAATTTGCCCATCGATTTGACCATCGACGGCGGTTCCGGCTCGTCTGACCTGGATTTGAGCCAGTTGCGGTTAATCGAGTTCAAGCTTGATCAGGGTTCCGGCAGCCTGGAGATGCAATTGCCGGCCTCCACCCAACCGTATCGCGCAGCGATCACCGGTGGCTCCGGCAGCATGAATATTGCTTTTCCGTCAGACGGGGATATAACCGTTCGGCTGGACGGCGGCAGCGGCAGTATTCACCTGGATATTCCAACCGGGACTGCGGTTTCGCTCGAAGTGCGCAGCGCCGGGTCGGGCAGCGTGAACCTGCCGGATTGGCTGCTGGCAGACAAGGTGTACCGCGCCGGCAAAGAAGGCACCTGGAAGACCGCCGGGTTTGATCAGGCAACCCACAAGTTGACCATCATTTGCGATGATCTGGGTTCCGGCAGCTTTAACATCGAGTAACACGCCTGGATTTTTACCCAACAGTGTTGAAAAATGAATTTCGAGTGGTTTTGCGTCGAACAGCGCAAAACCACTCGATTTAAATACCGCATCCCAGATGGCAAGGTGGCATATCCTGAACGGGTATGGCATAATTCAAGCCATCCCTACTGAGGAGCGCGCCCCATGCGCCTGTTCGAAAACTTAGCCTTGTTCACCATGCTGCTCGGGCTGGCCTGGAGTTTTGCCCCCGAAAAACGCCGCCCGCGAACGATTCTCTATCTGCCACTGCTGATCTGGGCGCTGCTCGCGGTTCATATTATCGTCGAAGGGGCGCGCTGGCAAATGGTTCCTGCCTACCTGTTTGCCCTTGGACTAACACTCAACAACCTCCGGCTGCTACGGCGTAAGCAGCCCGCCCAACCGCTGCATCCGCTCCTGCGCTTGCTACTCGTGGTGATATTTTTAGTGCTCTTTTTAGTCATTTATCAGTTGCCGCAAATCTTACCGGTCTTTACCCTGCCCGACCCTGGCGGCGTGTATGCGGTGGGTACAACCAGCCTGACCCTGGTTGACTCCGCCCGGGCAGAAACCTTCACTGCAAGCCCCGATGATCAGCGCGAGGTTTCTATTCGCATCTGGTATCCGGCTGACCCGGCTGCCAAAGCTCGCCCTGCCCGCTACTGGTTCGATCACCCGGAATACGCCGGATTCCTTGCAGCGGAACTGGGTTTGCCGCCTATGATCTTAAGTCACCTGCGCCTGGTCGAAACGCATTCGTTGCCGGGCATTCCCCTCGCTGCTGACGGGACAGTCTTTCCAGTGGTGTTGTTCTCTCATGGTTACCGCCTGGGTTACCTGGAGCAAAACACATCCCTCATGGAGACGCTGGCCAGCAATGGGTATGTCGTGATCAGCCTGGCGCACCCTTACGAAGCCATTGCTGCTCCTTTGGCGGATGGCGGTACTGCCCGTTTGCTGTCCGCCGTCAAGGATCGTTTTATGGAATCAGCGGTGGAACAGGAAAAAAGCCTCCAGGTCTGGGCGGCTGACACCCGGTTTGTGATGGACATGCTGGAAAGCATTCAACCCGACAGTCCGCTCGCGCTCCTGGCCGGGCGGCTCGACTTGGAGCATCTCGGCCTGGCAGGCATGTCTTTCGGCGGTTCGACCGCCGCGCTGGTGTGCCTGGAAGACTCGCGCTGCAAGGCTGGCCTGACCCTGGACAGCCCGCAATACTCGGCGGTTGAAGCGGGCGAAATGGCACAGCCGTTTCTTTTCATGGTCAGCGACAACGGCCAATATTTGAAGCGAGGGGTATATGAGCGTGCCACGGGCGCAGCCTACCTGGTCACAGTGAAAGGCACGGAGCACTACAACTTTACCGACCTGACGTTGATCTCCCCAATGCTGGCGGCGCTTGATTTTTCAGGACCCATCAACGGGCAGCAGATGGTGCGCATTCTGAATGCGTACCCGCTGGCGTTTTTTGATAGGCACCTTAAAGGGTTGCCGGCGTCCCTGCTGAACGGGATATCAGCCGAATATCCCGAAGTTTTGATCGAGTCGCGCAATACACAATAACTGTATTCACAGGGAGTTTCAAAACACAAAATTCGCAAAGTCATTTTTATTGGTTTGTAAACAAAACTTTGGGATAATTAACTCATACATTCTTTTTATCTCATTCATTGGAAAATTAAAATATAAAGGATGTTTCTATGCACGAACTGCCCCTTTTAATTAATATATCCATTGCCCTGATTGTTGCTTTTCTGGGCGGGACAATCGCGCGCAAAATAGGGCTGCCGACCATTGTCGGGTACCTGCTGGCCGGTATTATTATCGGACCGTTTACACCGGGTTTTAAAGGCGATGTTGAAACAATTCGGCAGCTGGCTGAGTTGGGCGTCATTTTCCTGATGTTCGGGGTCGGGCTGCATTTCTCATTTAGCGATCTGTGGCGGGTGCGTGACATTGCCATACCCGGCGCATTGATCCAGACCGCCTTAGCCACACTGTTGGCCTTTGGCCTCAGCCAGCTCTGGGGTTGGAGCATCGCCTCTGGAATTGTGCTAGGCCTCTCGATCTCAGTAGCCAGCACTGTAGTGCTGTTACGGGGCTTAATGGACCAATCACTGCTAAATACATCCCATGGACAGGCAGCAGTCGGTTGGCTGGTGATGGAAGATATCCTGTCGGTGTTAATTCTGGTACTCATGCCGACCTTAGCAATGAACGGTGAAGGCTTCAATTGGCAAGACTTGGTCGTCACACTCTTAAAGGCAGCTGCTTTCGTGGCCATCATGTTTTTTGTCGGTGTCAGGCTGTTTCCGTGGCTGCTCAATAAAATCGCGCATACCCGTTCTCGCGAACTGTTCATTCTGGCCATTCTGGCGATCACGCTTGGCACCGCCATGGGCGCCTCGGAGCTGTTTGGCGTCTCCCTGGCACTGGGCGCCTTTGTCGCGGGCGCCATCATCAGTCAATCGCACCTGAGCCACCAGGTCGGTGCGGATATATTTGCTTTTCGCGAAGCCTTCTCGGTATTATTTTTTGTTTCGGTTGGCATGCTGGTCAATCCCACTTTCCTTTGGCAGAACATCGGACATGTCGCAATCATCACGGCTTTGGTCGTGCTGGGAAAATCGACCATCGTAATTTTGATGGGCTTGTTCTTTCCTCGACCAGCGCGCACTTTCTTGGTGATCGCAGTAGGCCTGGCTCAGGTAGGTGAATTCTCCTTCATCCTTGGACAAGCCGGACTCTCACTCAATTTGCTAACGGCCGATCAATATTCCTTGATCTTGGCTGCATCACTGGTTTCGATCACCATTAACCCACTCATGTACAAACTTCTCCCCTGGCTTGAAAAAACTTTACAGCACCTTCCCGGGTTCTGGAAACGTATGGATGCCAGCATTCCGCTGGTTGAATTGAAAGAGGAAGATTTACAGGATCATGTGGTGATCGTTGGCTACGGCCGAATCGGCAAGCACCTGGTGGATGTGCTGGAATCGCTGCACATCCCGCTGCTGGTGATTGAATCGGACATGGAACGGATCGACCTGCTCAATCAGCGCAAAATTCCCACCCTGTACGGCGATGCGGCCAATTCTGAGGTAATCACTCATGCCCACCTGGGAAAAGCGCGCGCCATCATCAGCACTGTCCCGGAAGACTCGAGCGCCGCGACGGTTGTGACCGCTGCCCGCGACATCAACCCGGATTTGTCGATTATTGCCCGCGCAGCCAGTCTGGAAGGCGTGCAGAATTTAAACAAACTGGGTGCAACCCACATTGTGCATCCTGAACTGGAAGGTGGGCTTGAACTGGTGCATCACACCCTGCTAAGCCTGGGATTCCCGCTGCGTGAGGTGCACAGCTACGCCGATGCCGTCCGGCGCGACAACTACGATATTGACAGCATAACCGGCGAGGAACACCGTTCGCTGCACAACCTGCTCACCGCGTTCGAAGGCATCGAAATCACCTGGGCCACCCTAAGGCCGGAAAGCCCGATCGCCGGAAAGACCCTGGCAGAAGCCAACATCCGCTCGCGCACCGGGGCATCGGTGGTGGCCTTTATCCGCGGCGGGCAACTTACTGCCAACCCCAAGTCGATGACGGTCTTTGAAGCCGATGACCGGATCGGCATCATCGGCGAGCAGGATCAAATTGACGCAGCCCGCGAGTTGGTTGAAGGGCCGCCCGAGCCAATGCTTGGACCGGACGAGATCATGGTTACGGATTAGTGCAGCTCCCCCATAAACAACCCGGATCGATGGTCTGGTAAACCCCGCTCACCCGCCATAGACAATAGGCTGCCATTTCTTCATAATCTGCTGATGGGTCATAATGCGCCATGGACGGGAAAGTCTAACCGGGCGGGCCAACCCGGACTTCGACGTGCAGGTGCGGGTTGAGCGCATTGCCGCTGTCCCCAATCGTCCCCAGTTCCTGCCCGCAACTCACCGGGTCACCCAGACTGACGGTTGGCAGGTTTTGCATGTGCCCGTATAAAACATAGAGGGAACGCGGGGCACCGGCGGCCGGTGGCGATACGTTTAAATCCGGGCAAGTGAGCGCGCCGGGCGGCAGCCTTTCGGGCAGCGGGGTTGGCACGATCAGAGCCAGGTTGGAAGCCGCAATGGCGCCGTCCAGTGGAGTCTCGATCATGACCATATTACCGTAAGGAAAGCGGTCGGCGGCCTGTCCAACCACTTTGCCCGCCAGCAAAGCCTGCACCGGCATGCCGATCAACGCAATGCCGTTTACCGGATCGACCTCGGCTAGATCCACCCCCTGGTGCGGATCGTCGCTACCCAGGCGCGGCGGATGGTAAGGGTTGACCACAATCCCAGCTAACTCCGGCAGGGCGTAGCCTGCCAGCGGGGAGCACACTTCGAGGGGAAGCTCAGCGCTCCCCGCTGTAGTCGGGGTGTTCTGTGGTGTGGCTGAAGGCGCGGTTGTTGGCGTGACCGTTTCGGTTGCTGGAATCGCGAGCAGCACGCTGGTAGTTGGCGTTGCGGTTTCCCGCGGAGACGAACAACCTGTCACCAGGATCACAAAAACCAGTAAACCAATAATCCGCGCCAACCATACCTCCATTTATGCAAATCGTGCGGTTAATTATACCCAGCGTGAAGCGCCGTTGGGCAGCCTGCCCCGGATGATATAATCGTTCCAGGACAGCCGAAAAATCATGCCACAACACCCTTCTCCCGTCCCTTCAACGCATAACCCGGGCGCCGAGTACGACGCCATGGCTGACGCCTATAATGCGCGCGTGGATACCCAGCCGCACAACGCCCTCTACGAACGTCCGGCGGTACTGTCCCTGCTGCCGCCGCTGGCAGGGCTGACCGTCCTAGATGCAGGCTGCGGCTCAGGCTGGTATGCGCAGCAATATCTGGACACCGGAGCCAAACGCGTGGTCTGCGTGGACGCCAGCCAAAAAATGGCCGCGGCAGCTCACACGAGGTTGGGAGAACGCGCCCAGGTGCTTGTTGCGGACCTGAGTAAGCCGTTGAGCTTTGCAACCAGCGGCGAGTTTGACCTGGTTGTCGCGCCGCTGGTGCTTCATTATCTGGCAGACTGGCTGCCCACCCTGCGCGAGTTCCACCGGGTGCTCAAAACCGATGGGCTGTTGATCTTTTCCACCCACCACCCGACAATGGATTTCAAACTCTTCAATCTGCCGGATTATTTTGCGACTGCCCTGATTGAAGATGAGTGGTCCACCGGCAAAGTTACGTATTATCATCATTCGCTCAGCGCCATCTGCGCTGCCCTGGCTGAGGCCGGGTTCACCATCGAGCGCCTGTTGGAACCTCAACCGGTACAGTCCATGCAGGCCAGTCACCCAGAATTGTACGACCGCCTGATGCACAATCCGTGGTTCCTGGTCATCCGCACCCGGCGGATATAAGCGGAAATAGGCTTTCAAATGATGAGTCAGCCGGCCGAAAAAGATCCAACCTACCAGCAAATTGTGTATGCCATCGTGCGCCAGATTCCCAGCGGCCTGGTTGCCAGCTACGGGCAGGTAGCGCGTATCGCCGGGGGCGGTGTCAGCGCGCGCATGGTCGGGTATGCCCTGGCAGCCCTGCCGCAAGGCTCGGATGTTCCCTGGCAGCGGGTAATCAACGTACAGGGTAAAATAAGCTTACCGGGGTTTGGGCGGGCGGTGCAGGAAGATTTACTGCGAGAGGAAGGCATCCAATTCAGCCCGGACGGTCGCATCGATTTTGAACGCTTTGGTTGGAACAGCCCGCAGCGCTGACCCCTAAACCCTTCCGGCCGTCAACCTCCCATTCCAGGTTAAATCGCTTTGGATAGCAATGAAATGCCCACCCTAAAACAACGGCTGCTGCCGCATTACCAGGTCGCCAACCGGTTAAGCCGCGGCTCATTGGATGTCGTGCGGGTGGCTATCAAAAACTTCGGCCTGGCGCGCGGCGCTGAAGCCGCAGCCAGCCTGGCATATTACGCGCTGTTTTCTTTATTCCCGCTGCTGTTGGTGCTCATCTCGGTGGTTGGCTACGTCTTGAAAAGCGACGACGCCTACACCGTTACCGTTGACTTCATTACCCAGATTCTGCCTAACTCGCGGGTCTTGATCGAACTCAATATCCAGGAAATTCTCAACCGCCGGGGAGCAATTGGGGTGATCGGCCTGGTCGGTGCGGTATGGGCAGCCTCCGGGTTCTTTGCCACGCTGGTGCGCAACATCAACCGCGCCTGGTTGGGGATTAAACCGCGCGATATAATCGGCACCCGCCTGCTGGGGCTGGCCATGATCGGCATGTTGGTCCTTTTGTTAATTCTCTCGCTGGCATCGTCGGCGCTGGTCAACATCATCAAATTAATCGACTCTCCCATCTTCAACGGTTTCCAACCGGAAAACTCACCTGCCTGGCCAATATTGCAGTTGATGCTTCCCTCGATCTTCACCTTTCTGATGTTCATGGCGGCCTATCGTTGGATTCCAAATACCAGCGTTCGCTGGCGGGCGTCTCTGGCGGGTGCGTTATGGACTTCCATCGCCTGGGAAATCGCCAAACGTCTGTTCGCCCTGTACCTCAGCTCCGGCCTGGCCAACTATGAAATTTTATACGGCTCATTAGGCACTGTCCTGGCCCTGATGTTCTGGATTTATGTCAGTTGCGTCATTATTTTGCTTGGGGCGCATCTGACTGCCAGTATGGACCAACGCTACCAGCGAAGAATGGCCGAATCCGGTTCTTCGCCCGCGTAAATCATCTCCTCCCTGTTGACGATTACAGATGACCCGTTCGGCAGGTATGATTATGTCGGCAGCGACTCGTCGGATGGTTCGGAGAATCCGCACCAAATAAAATTGAAGTGATGCGTTTAGTATTCGGGAATGCCGATATCGAGCCGGCGAGTTACCAGGATTTCAGCTATTTATATGGATTTTCTCAAGATCGACAGTTAATGGATGAGTGTTTTTTTCAACTTTCTTGCGCTCATACATCGATTGATCGGCCTCGTGCAATAAGGCTTCGAACGATCTTGGATTATTCCATTCATAACGGGAAAAACCAACGCTGAAGGACAGTTTATATTTTTGGTTTTCCTGGTGGTGGATGATCATTCTCTCATCCAGCCGGCTCAACATCGCTTCTTTGGTATCTTCAGCCATATTAAGCGCCAGAATGACGAACTCGTCGCCGCCTATTCTCGCGATAATATCTGCGGAACGGTAGGCGGATTTCAAGATATTGGCAGTGTAGATCAAGGCCTGGTCGCCTTCAGCATGACCGAAATGATCATTGATTTGTTTCAAATTATCCACGTCGATAAATAAAAGGGTAGCATTGACTTGCATCCGGTCTGCCATGTTGATCAATTGAGCTGCCAGCAGTTTAAAACCGCGCCGATTAGTCAGACCGGTTAGCTCATCGACCAGGGTTAGTTCCACCAGCTTTCTTTCAATGTCTTTTCGTTCTGAAATGTCGTGAAGCACAATGAGATTACCGATATAGAGGCCAGTTTTCTCTTTCAAGCAGGAACCAATCACCTCGAAATGCCTTTCTCTGGAACCAACCTTCATGGTTGTTTCGCTGACCATTGATCCATTCGTGGTATTGAGCTTCGAGTAATCGAGCACGTTCCCCATCACATCTGAGGCGTATTTTCCGAAGGGTGGCTGGCCCCAGCCAAATATTCTCAGCGCTTCCGGGTTGGCATCCACTACCCGGAGGTTTGTATCTAACACAATCACCCCATCATGCAGCATCTCGATGAGTGTTTCACGGGCAATCGGGGCAAGATCGAAAAGGTGGTACCTGAAAATGGCCAGAGCCATCGCGCTTCCCCACAATGTGTAAGCCAGGGGATTCCAGTCAAGATATTTCAATCCTGGAATGAGAACAAAGTCGCTTATATATATGCCGAAAGTAAGGTAAACAATGGCAACAGAGATCAGGATGGCGCGCGTTTGTTTACGAAATAAAGCGGAACCGAATCGTCGCTTCTCGATCAAGAGGACATTACCGCTGGTTACGACAAACATTTGATAGGCAATGATGATCGGGTAAAGGGGACCCCTTTCGAAATTCAGCAGCGGGATATAGCCTGAGTAATCAACTGCGACGGATGAATAGATGAGTCGCCATTGATTATCAAATACTTTCGCGAGAAAGACTGCAAACGGTATCAGAAACAGCAGGATTACCCGCCGGCGGTTCAGCCAGTAGTCATGACCGGTGTATTGGATTGTAAAGATCAGGTAGGCAGTTGGGTAAATCACAATACCAAGGTATTGGATTTTATTCCAGAACTCCATAATCACCTGGTTTGGACTGATTAGCTCCAGGCTGTAGCCAACGCTGTAGACTGAAAATGAAAACATGAGCAAAGCAAATGACAGTGCTCCCGTCGTATTCCGGCGCCGATGTGCATAAATACCCATTGCAACGGACATCAATCCGCACATGAGTACGATAAAGGCGATTGGGTTTGCTCTCATAGAAAATCGGGGACTTTGAAAATGAAACTGTTCTATTATGGCATAGGTTTATTAAAAAAAACCTTTGATTTCTCTAAGGAATCAAAGGACTTTTGATCAATTTTATAATAAAACGATCTGGGGCTGCCCGTTCAACACGGACAGCCCCGATCTCACCCAATCCCAATCCCAGGAGAGCTATTTGCTTTGCTGAAAGATACTTTCTACTACATCCCAATTGACCACCGACCAGAAAGCTTTAACATAATCGGCGCGGCGGTTCTGGTAATTCAGATAATAGGCGTGTTCCCACACATCCAGGCCCAGGAGCGGGATATTCCCCTCCATGTAAGGGCTGTCTTGATTGGCAGTAGAGATCACCGATAATTTCTTGCTGCGGTCCACAACAAGCCAGGCCCAACCCGATCCAAACCGTCCAACGGCTGCAGCGCTGAATTTTTCCACAAATGTGTCGAAGGAGCCAAAGGTCGCATCGATGGCAGTTGAAACGCCGCCAACGGGCATTTTTGACCCGCCGGGGGTCAGCCAGTTCCAGAATTGCGTATGGTTGAGGTGACCGCCGCCGTTATTGCGTACTGCGGTACGGATGGCCTCTGGAATTTCGTTGATGCGGCCCACAACCTCCCAAATCGGGCGGTCGTACCATTCGGGGGCACTTTCAAGGGCTTTGTTGAGGTTGGTTACATAAGCCGCATGGTGCTTATCATGATGGATTTCCATCGTGCGGGCATCAATCGCTGGTTCAAGCGCGCTGAAAGCATAATTAAGGGGTGGAAGTTCAAATACTTTTGCCATGTTCCGGTCCTTTCCATTTCTTTGCTATTCATTCCCGGTTGGTCGCCAAACGGGGTCATTAATATTGATTATTAAGATAATATTACCCCTATAAGAATCGCGAGTCAATGCGAGCTTGGCAAATTCATAACTTATTCGTCCGGGTAGGGGATGCCAGACGTCACCCGCCCGGAGGGGTACATCACCCTAATGGACGCAGGAATTGTGATAAATTGCACTGGGTCCATGCAAATTGCTGGATACCAGTGTAAAAAAGGGGGGATATGCTTCTCGTGGCGGATGAAACGACCTACGTCAATAATCCAGGACGGCTTTCCAGGGAAAGGGACCCTGAACCTTCAGCGCAGATTGCTTCGACCTCTCCGAGGTCTCGCAAGGATAACAGACCCGAGCTGTCATCACGAGCCAGCGCTTATTGCTTCCGTCGCTTCGCTCCATCCATTAGACTTAGGGTACGATGATGGTAACCGAACAGAGATTGAATAAGTCTACCGCTCCTCACAAGCATTAGCTTATATTG
>MGMG01000004.1 GCA_001796355.1 Chloroflexi bacterium GWB2_54_36
GGTTTGGAAATCGAGCGGTGGGTTCATGCGGGCTCCAGGCAGGGAAATTCAAGCATAAAACTGCCCTCCGATTATACCAGCCGAGTTTAACTTGGAGAATTTTTTATTAGGAAGCCATCCAAGTCAATTGGAATGAAACAAAAGGTTAATCTTCAATCGCACGTAAATGATTGCTATTTAAAAGATTTCATTTGGATGTATCGAACTACAACAATAGTGGTACGCAATTTTTATTGGAATAATAAGGAAACGAATTAAAAGGGGAGTTCAATTATTATTATAGATGGTAGCCCTTTCCTTAATTAGGTTCCATTTAGTACTAAAATCCAAAATTTTCGTGAGGGCAAATGTATTGCACCATTGAATACGAAATCCATCACACACATCCGGAACATGTCGGTTAGCCCGTTGGCTCTTCGGTTTTGAAACTTCTGTTGTTACGACACAACGATTATCTTTATCACTAAGAGCATATGCGATCAAAAAAGGATCATTTCCTATTGTCTCTATGTCATCTTCAGTTAAGTTATTTGCATAACCTACATCAATTACTTTCGAAACTAATGGCTGATCTGCTTCCTCGTTTAACAAAAGGGCGGATTTTACTTCATTTGATTTCATCCACAATGCCAAGTCATCTGTTCCTTCAATTATTTCTTCATACATTTCGATTGGAATTTTCACAATTCCTTCATTTCCTTTAAATACAAGCCATTCCCAAAATTCTGTTACTCTCTTGAGGGGGTAATAATCCCTGTTCGCATCGATGAGAACGTTTGCATCAAGCAAGTAGATCAATGGACCCTCCTAAAAGATATGGCCCATTTTAGAAGGCCCATTGATATCCATTAATTTTTGTACGTTTTTAGCTTTTACACCTAAAATTTTGCCAGCTTTCGTTGTTGTAATTGTTCCTCCCGCCATCATCCGTTTTACAGTAGAAATTAAACTTGTGCCAACCATAAATCGGCGCAATGTATAGTAGTCTGGTCCACTTTTTTTCTCGCGAGATATTATTCGCTGAATCTTTTTATTTTCATTCCACATACTCTGATAAGTTCTGGATAATTTGGTCCATGTTTCAAAATCAAACCAACCTTTTCTATAGAGCTTATAAGCGACCATTGTGCTGCTTAGATTTCGTTTTTGTGCAAAATAGCTTACTTGTTTGGTTAACTCCTCAAATCCTCCCTGAGTGTCGAAATCATATTGGGATAACTCGTCTTCTGGCATGAGAATTTCACTAGCAACATCATTGCAGAACTTCTCAATTCCCTTTTCAAAACTGGTATTACTTATCCCTGTTTGCCCAAGCCAAATATGTGTTATTTCATGAATTAATGTGAACGACCAAGCAGCTTTAGAATCTTTATCATTGATGACAACGAAGGGGGCGGCGCTATCCGCTAGTGCAAACCCTCGAAATCCTTCAAGCCCAATCGTCGTATGATGGCTGCCAAGATCACTAATTAGAAGAACAAATATGCCGCAATTTTCAACACATGTCCGCAAGTAACCAAATGCCTCTTGTGGAGTTGCTTTTTTTCGAAATACTTTTAAATCAAACTGCAAAGTTTCCTTAATAGATTCGACTAACGCGAGGACTCCATTAGAAACTTGCATCGATTTTACAAACCGCAAAACTTGGATATCTTCTTCGTCTTCCATCCCTGCCCGGATAATACTCTGACGAGCTTGTATATTTCGAATTAACGCCTCAACTAAAGCCCTTTTCTGAATTGGGTATTCCTGCGGAAGTGTTCTGAAATCTTGACCTTGATTTCCTTTTCGAGGGGGATTGGACATATAAAAAACAACTAAAGGGCGATGATAATGCTTGGACATGTTTATTAGCATCGCCCTAGATGGAATATCATGTCCATCTTCAAGGTTTCTCAGCCTATCTATTGCAGATATGTCTCTTAAGTCATTAATATGTAATTTTCGACTTGCTTCTTCAAGAGTTAAGCCCGCTGTCTCACGTGCCCACTTTAGAATGTTAGGGTTAACTTTTGTCATAATAAACTCTGGGCTCAGTGATAACTAAAATCGAATCATAAGTTGACCACATAATATTTATGTACAATAATCATACGTTAAAAAAACTATTTAGCAAGTAATTTTACGGCTTTGCAAGTAATGCTCATTATTGGATTTTGTAAAGACCAATAATGTTATCGCGCTTTGATCATTCAATGAAATCCTTAATTGTGTCCATTAACGACCATGAGTTAATTCGCAGATCGCGCCTTCCGTCCATGGATGCAGCATCGCCAGCCGGTCGCGCTGGTTCCAGAAATAGCGCAAATATACCCTACACCACTCATCCAACGAATGCGCGAGCGCTTTCCGTAGCGCAAACTTTCAGTTTGCGTGGCGATCTGAAAGATCGCCCTACACCATAAGCCTGAATTATTCGCTAATTTTCACACCTAACACCCGGCAGGCGGCTTCCGTCCATGGATGCAGCATCGCCAGCCGGTCGCGCTGGTTCCAGAAATAGCGCAAATATACCCTACACTACTCATCCAACGAATGCGCGAGCGCTTTCCGTAGCGCAAACTGTCAGTTTGCGTGGCGATCTGAAAGATCGCCCTACACCATAAGCCTGAATTATTCGCTAATTTTTACACCCATCTCCCGGCACGCCTCCGCCGTCCAGGGGTGCAACACCGCCAGTTGATCGCGTTGCTCCCACAAATAACGCAGGTACACCCGGCAGCCTTCATCCAGCGAGGTCTCCAGCGCAGTCCGTAAGGCCGGGTGCCAGGGGGCGTCATAGGGTTCGTCCCAGGCCAGTTTGTCGGCGATGAACACCACTTTGTCCAACGGGCTGGCGCCAGCCTTGAGCGTGGTGTGGCAGCCGACCGCTGAGAGGACTTTCGCATCGCGAACGTCAAAGACCTCCCGCGCCAACACCACCGACAATTTTTGATGCACGATTTTTGGCCAGGGGCGCTCCACCGGCAGCACTTCGACACCCAGCGCTTCGGCGGCTGCCAGGCGCTGATCGTTAGGCCAGACGGCGCTGACGTCGTGCAGCCAGCCGCCGGCTTCCGCTGCCAGCGGGTCCGCGCCAAACCGTTCTGCCAGTTGGTAAGCCGCCCTGGCAACATTGGCGCAGTGCGCTGCCGCCCGCTGACAGCCATTTTGTGCCAAAAAGGTCGGGACATCTTCGGTGATCCAACCCCTGGCATTAAAACCAGAGCGCAGGGATTGTAAAGTCGGCTGGTATGGCAAAATCGCGCTCATTCGTCGTCCTCGGGTTCGATGATGTAATCTTCCAAATAATCCATATCCACGCCGTATTCCGAGATTGCCAGCCCCAACACCGACGCCCCGGCGCGGTGCGTGCTATTTGGGTCGCCGGTGATCAGCGGGTGCCACTCCGGTAGATCCTGCCCGAGCGCGACCCGCCGGTAGGCGCAGGTTTCCGGCAGCCAGGTGAGTTGGCGAATATTTTCCGGCGTAATTTTCAAACAGGTATCGACCAGTGTCAGGCGCTGCGGGTAGTTGGTGCAGCGACAGGTTTTTAAATTCAGCAGCCGGCAGGCGACATGAGTGACGAACACCTCGTGGGTATCCTCATCCTCGATTTTGTGCATGCAACACCAGGCGCAGCCGTCGCACAGCGATTCCCATTCCTCATGGGTCATCTCTGCAATTGTTTTTCGTTTCCAGAAGGGTAGTTCAGCAGCAGCCACAGTGTTAGCGTTTGCGGTTGCAGCGCCGGCGGGTCAACAATAGCCACAGCAGGAACAGGGTCGCCAGCGGCCAAATGCCTGCCAGGTCGCCTGGCCCGCCGGGACCGGTACGGGCGGTGGTGCGCCGGATGCGCACCAGGCTGTAGTTGGCAGTTGCTTCAGCGATTTGTTCATCGCTCATTTGCTTGATGGGTAAGCCAAACACCGGGGCCGCTGCGCCGCTGGCAATCAACACTTTATGCATGATCGGCAGGCGCAATTTTGCATCCAACACTTCTTCGGCAATCCCTGCCCACCAGCCGTTGGGCAGCCAGATTTCGACCTGCGGATTGGCGATGATATTTTTGTACCAGTCCGAGGTACTGCCAAAACCGGCAGCGCAATAGATTTCCCCATTGACCTCGGCGTAATTCAACGGCGTCTGACAGCGCTTGCCGGTTTTACGCCCAATATGGTTGAGCACCATGATCTGCCCGCCGACCTCTGGCCAGGCATTGATATAGGGTCCCAGTCCAAGTTTCCACATGAACAGCATGAAGCGGTTAAATATCTTGAAATATTTGCGAGTTTCGACAGTTAAATCGGCCACAGCACGTCCTCCTTCGCAAGCCCTGCGTTTCATGTATTGTACTAGATTTCGCTTTCCCGCTCACCGTCTGCGGTTGGTATAATTACGCCTATGAAACTCACCCTCGCCGAAGTCGAACACATTGCACAATTGGCCCGCCTGGAACTGACTACTGCGGAAAAAGAGCTTTATCGCCAGCAACTTTCAGCCATTTTGGATTATGCCGCCCGCCTGCAGGCGCTGGATACCAGCGGTATCCAGCCCACCGCCAGTGTGCTGCCGCCGCGCAGCGTCCTGCGTGAGGATGAGCCGCGGCCAGGCCTGCCGATTGAAGATGTGCTGCGCAATGCCGCTCAAACCGATGACCGGCAGTTCCGTGTACCGCCGGTGTTGGAGTAGTGCCCATGACCGCGCTGTCCCAACTCACTGCCCGCGAGGCGCTTGAGGAGCTTGCGCTCGGAAGAATTTCGAGCATGGAATTGACCCGCGCCTGTATCCAGCAAATTGACCGCCTTGAACCCGGCGTTCATGCCTTTATCACTCGCACCAGCGAACAAGCTTTAAGCCAGGCGCTGGCTGCCGACACTTTGCGTGCTGCAGCCCGCCAGAGCGGTCAGCCGGTGCCGCCCCTGCTCGGGCTGCCGCTGGTTGTAAAGGACATTCTGGCGTTGTCCGGCGTGCGCTGCACCTGCGGTTCGCGTATTTTAGAGCATTTTGTGCCGCCTTACACCGCCACCAGCGTGCAGCGCTTGTTGGACGCCGGGGTGGTGGTGCTCGGTAAGACCAATACGGATGAATACGCCATGGGCTCATCGACTGAAAATTCAGCTTACGGCCGTTCATTCAATCCGTGGGATATGTCGCGCGTCCCTGGCGGATCCAGCGGCGGCAGCGCGGCGGCGGTAGCTGCCCGCATGGCGCCCGTGGCGCTGGGCACCGATACTGGCGGCAGTGTCCGCCAGCCAGCCGCTTATTGCGGGGTGACCGGCATCAAACCGACCTATGGCCGGGTCTCGCGCTACGGATTGGTGGCCTACGGCTCCTCGCTGGACTCGGTAGGCGCATTCGGGCGCACTGCCGAAGATACAGCCCTGCTCTTCTCGGTGATGGCCGGCCATGACCCGCTGGATGCAACCAGCATGGACGTGCCGGTGCCTGCCATCCAACTGAATGGCGATGCCAGCCTAAAAGGCCTGCGCGTCGGCGTACCGCGCGAATATTTCATTCCCGGCATGCAGCCGGAGGTCGAAAACGGAGTCAAACAGGCAGTCAAGCAGTTGGCGGCATTGGGGGCATCGGTGCGGGAGGTGCATTTGCCGCACACCGAATACGCCCTGCCGGTGTATTATTTGATCGCCCCGGCCGAGGCCTCGGCCAACCTGGCGCGCTATGACGGCATCCGCTTTGGCGAGCGCAAAGACGCCGAAGTTATGTGGGATGTTTTCTACCGCACACGCGGGGCTGGTTTTGGTCCCGAGGTCAAGCGGCGCATCATGCTTGGCACATACGCGCTTTCAGCCGGGTATTATGATGCTTATTACGGCCAGGCGCAGAAGGTGCGCACCCTGATCAAGCGTGATTTCGAGACCGCCTTCCAGTCGGTGGATGTGATCGCCACCCCGGTTGCGCCCACGACCGCTTTCCGCGCCGGCGAGCACAGCAATGATCCGTTGGCGATGTACCTGGAGGACGTCTTCACCCTGCCGACCAACCTGGCCGGCGTGCCCGGGCTGGCCTTTCCGGTCGGGTTCGATAAGGCCGGACTGCCAATTGGCATGCAACTGATGGGTCCGCACTTCCGCGAGGATGTGCTCTTCCGCACCGCCCACGCCTACCAGCAGGTGACCGACTGGCATAAGCGCGTGCCAGCGCTGGCGCAATAAGAGTCCGCCCGTAGCGGCACGGGGATATTTGGATTATCGCGACTTGAAATCGAACCCCGTGCCCGAATATCTTCATAATTGTAGGTTGGGTAGAGCGATTCTTCATGATAGAACAATCGCAAATACCGAAGCGAAACCCAACATCCGAAGACCGAGAACAATGTTGGGTTTCGGGGCAGTGTGATGAATTGTTACGCTAAATTATCAACGCCCCTCAACCCAACCTACATATACCGATGAAAATTCTGCGCGCCTCTCTCTCCTCCTTCGATCCAAAAACTGATCTAATCGTGGCCATCGATGTGCTGCGAGCTTATACCACTGCCTCATATTTCTTTAGCATCGGCGTTCGTGAGATCATCCTGGTGGCAAACGTTGAGGAGGCCTTCAAGTTGCGTAAGGCTATGCCGGATTGCCTTATCTCCGGCGAGGTCAATGGGATCAAAGTGCCGGGCTTTGATTTGGGCAATTCGCCTTCAGTCGCTGTCACCCAAAATTTGGCCGGTAAGCGGATCATCCAGCGTACTTCAGCCGGTACCCAGGTAGTGTCATTCGAGTCCACCGCCAGATTTGTCCTGGCTGCTTCTCTAACCAACCTGTCCGCGACGGTGCGCGCTATCCAAAAGGCGGCACCTGGTACGGTAACCTTACTTCAGACTGGATCTTTCCCTGAGGAAGGCTGGGGTGATGAGGATGTTGCCTGCGCCGAAGCCATCGAGCAAAAATTAACCGGGCGCGCGGTGGATTGGGCGAAGATTGCTGAGCGGGTCAGGTCATCCCGTTCGGGGCTTCATTTCGATGGTACCTGCCCGGATTTTCCGCCGGAAGATTTGGAAATGGCGCTCCGAATCGATTGTTTCGATTTTGCCATGCGGATTGAAAAACAAGATAAGTTGAATATTTTACGGTCCGCCCCTGTATAAATACTTGCCATTTGATTGCACCATAATACCGAGAGGCTCCAGATTATTGGTGCGCTTAAGCGGCACCCTATAGCACAATTTAGGTTTTCTCCGTGAACTCCGTGCCTCAGTGGTGACGTTTTTGCGGTTTGTTTCGATTATTTGGCCAATTATGATAAAATTGGTTTATATACACTCGCTGGATAAAGGTATTTAACCTATGGACATGTTCATGCGTGCAGCATACGAAGAAGCCAAAAAAGGGATGTGCGAAGGCGGCATTCCGATCGGATCGGTACTGGTAGTGGACGGCAAGATCGTCGGACGCGGGCACAACCGGCGCGTTCAACGCGGCAGCCCCATCCTGCATGCCGAAATGGACGCCTTTGAATCGGCCGGGCGCCTCAAAGCCAGTGACTATCAGCGCGCCGTGTTGTACTCCACCCTCTCCCCCTGCGATATGTGCACCGGAGCGACGCTACTTTACAAAGTCCCGCGGGTGGTGGTTGGCGAAAACTGCACCTTCCACGGTCCGGAGGAAATGCTCAAGGCGCGCGGGGTGGATGTGGAAGTGCTCAACGACCCCCAGTGCATCCAAATGATGGAAGAATTTATTCACTCGCATCCCGATTTATGGAACGAAGACATCGGCGAGTGACATATCCCGAACGATCTGCATGAAACAAACCAGGCGGGCATTTTGCCCGCTTTTTTTGCAACTTTTTCCGCAGGTGCGCGTAAATATGATGTAATATAATTACACATTACGGAAAAGGATTGACCCATGACCGAAAATTCAACTCAAACCGTCGTTACCACCCCGGACAAAGGCCCGGGCTGCCTGATTCGCATTCTCTACTTCATCTTTGTCGGCCTGTGGCTCGGCGGGATCGTTACCGTCGCTGCCTGGGTGCTGATCATTACCATTATTGGACTGCCGCTTGGCCTCTGGCTGCTTAACCGCCTGCCGCAGCTCATGACCCTCAAACCGGTGCAGACCCAGGCGCGGGTGACTGTTGTGGACGGTAAAGTGGTGTACCGCGAAACCAGCCTGCCGCCGCATCCCTTCCTGCTGCGCGCGCTCTATTTCATCCTGATCGGCTGGTGGTTCAGCGCCATCTGGCTGATCCTGGCCTGGTTGCTGACCGGTCTCAGTCTGGGGCTCGGCCTGCCGCTGGCTTTCTGGATGTTCGACCAGGTGCCAGCCATCACCACCCTGGCGCGTTATTAAATCAAAATCCGCCCTTCTCGTTTGAGAGGGGCGGATTTTCGACTGGCTCCCTGAATTTAGATCCAGCCGCGCAATTGCATCGCCTTGACAACGCGGGCAATGGAAACCATGTAAGCCGCATCGCGCATATAGACTTTTTCCTTGATAGACATGTCCAAAACGGCGTTAAAGGCCTCGGTCATTTTGGTGTCCAGCTTGGTGAGCACTTCGTCTTTGGTCCAGTAGAAATTCATATCGTTCTGGACGCCTTCGAAGTAGGAAACGGTCACGCCGCCGGCATTGCACAGGAAATCGGGCACCAGGAAGATGCCGCGTTCCTTAATCACCACGTCGGCATCGGGGGTAGTCGGGCCGTTAGCGCCTTCGGCAATGATCTTGACTTTCTGGCTGATCTTGTGCACCGATTCGCCATTGACCTGCCCGCCCAGCGCAGCCGGGATCATAACATCCACATCCTTGCTGATCCAGGCATTGCCGTCTTCAATCAAATAACCGGCTGCTTTGGCCTTGGTTTTATCGATCGAGCCGTACTGGTCGGTGATTTTCATCAGGAAGTGCGGGTCGATCCCGTCATTTTTGGTGACGGTGTAGGAGGCGCGGTCTTCGCGGTCCCAGTATGAGACGCAAACGACCTTACCGCCCAATTGCTCAATGAAGCCGATGGCAGCGTACTGAGCCACATTACCAAAGCCCTGGATCGCTGCGGTGCACTGGGTCGAGTCCAGTTTAAGATGTTTCATCGCCTCGCGGACGGTGTAGATCACGCCGTAGCCGGTAGCTTCGGTGCGTCCCTGAGAACCACCGCCGCCCAGCGGTTTGCCGGTGATGACGCCCGGGGTGTACTGCCCAACCAGCTTCGAGTATTCATCCATCATCCAGCCCATCATTTGCGGGTTGGTGCCAACATCCGGTGCCGGGACATCCTGGCGCGGTCCGATGTTTTTCCACATCTGCTGTACCCACCCGCGCACCAGACGTTCTTTCTCGCCGGTGGAAAGCGTGGCGGGGTCGACGATCACGCCGCCCTTGCCGCCGCCCAGCGGGATATCCACAACGGCGCATTTCCAGGTCATCCAGGTGGCCAGTGCGCGCACCATGTCCAGCGTTTCGGCCGGATGCATGCGGATGCCGCCCTTGTTGGGGCCGCGGACGTCGTTGTGCTGCACGCGGAAGCCCTGGAAGATACGGATCGTCCCATCATCCATGCGCACGGGGATGCGGAAAGAAAATTCGCGCAGCGGCCAGCGCAGGATATCACGCACCTGCGGGTCGAGTTTGAGTAGTTCAGCGACCTGGTCGAATTGGCGCTGAGCCATTTCAAATTCGTTGGTGGGTTCTGACATTTATACTTCTCCTCTTGAGTTTTGAGAGAAAGGATTGGGATAGATCCAGCCTCAGGGGCAGCCTGGAAAACAACGGTGCGTGAAATTCATTGGGTCGGCCGCCAACACACCGGAGCATTCGCCTGGCTGGGTACCCTATTAGGGTAGCAAACCTGACCCGATTGGTCAAGATGATGAAAATCGCTAAAAAGGGGTGATACCCTTCTTCAATTTGTGAATACCGGTACAAATCGTTTTTTTTTGTGCAGTTCGACTAAACAATCAATCCGACTGTTCATGCACAATGTGTTTGGCCAAAACTAACCCGGGTCGAACGCACCGTTTTTGGTTATCATACCGAGTAGGGGCGGCTCGAAATGACAATAAAATGGTAATTACTTTGCCTTTCGCTCAGCCAACTGCCGTTCCAGTTCGGCGCGTACCACCTGCGGGTTCGCCTTGCCTCCCGCCGAGCGCATCACTGACCCGAAAAACCAGTTCGCCAGCGTCTCTTTACCGTTCAGGTAATTCGCCATTTCACCCGGGTTCGATTCCAGCGCCTGCTGCACCAACCCTGAGATGACCTCCGCATCAGAAACCTGGCGTAGCCCCTGCGCCGCGATAATCTCGCCGGCATTCTGACCGGTGTGCAGCATTTCACCCAACACCGCCTTGGCGGTATGCAGATTGATTTCACCGCGCTGCGCGAATCCCAGCAGCCAGGCCAACGAGGTCGGCCGCACTTTGAGGCTTTCCAACCCCTCGCCGGACTGGTTGATCCAGCCAAACAACTCACCCAGGATCCAGTTGGCTGCCACACGGGCTGTCACGCCCTCGGGTTCAGCTGCTCGGGTTGTTTCTTCGAAATACTGCGCCAGCGAAGCTTCTGCAGAAAGCAAGTCAGCGTCGGAGGCTGGCAGGTTGTAATCTCGCTCAAAACGGATTTTTCGCGCCAGCGGCAATTCTGGCAGCTCCGCCCGCACCCGCTCCACCCACTGCGGTTCGACGACCAGGGGCGGCAGGTCCGGCTCCGGGAAGTAACGATAATCGTGGGCTTCTTCCTTGCTGCGCTGGGAATACGTCGCCGCAGCGGCCTCGTCCCACCCCAGTGTTTCCTGGTCAACTTTGCCGCCGTGGTCGAGGACTTCAGACTGGCGGGCAATTTCGTAAGCAACGGCGCGCTCCATCGTGCGGAAACTGTTCAGGTTTTTGATCTCCACCCGCGTACCCAGCTCGGTAGAACCAGTCGGCCGGATGGAGACATTAGCCTCGAAGCGCATGACGCCTTTTTCCATGTCGCCGCTGCTGGCAGCCACCGCCCGTAAAACCGCGCGCAAGCCTATGGAATAGGCGCGCACTTCTTCCAGCGTGTGCATGTCCGGTTCCGACACGATTTCGAGTAACG
>MGMG01000005.1:0-42763 GCA_001796355.1 Chloroflexi bacterium GWB2_54_36
TAAACGCAATCCGGCTGCCGTCCGGAGCCCAGGTGATATCGCCGGTGACTTTGGTGTCTCGCGTGGCGCGGATTTCACCGGTTTCCATGGATAACAGCGTTAAATTACCGGTATACCACCCCCAATGATTATTGAACGGAGCAATGTAGGCAAAAATTTGCCCGTCAGGGCTCCACCCCATCAAGTCACCGGCCGGCGGATCAACCTGAATGGTTGGGAAGCTACGTACCAGGCAGGCAGTCGAAACGCTTACCCGAAGACCCTCATCGGGGTCAGTAGTTGGCAGTGCGGTTGGAGTAGGCTCCCCGGCATTGGGATCGGTACCTAGCACGGAACAGCCTGCCAGAATCAGCCCGCATATCAGGATAAGAAGGACAATCCGCCGCACAGCCGCTCCTTACTTTCCCTCTTCCTGGATGCCAACCGGCCGGTAGAGGTTGAATTCTTCCACCAGTTCAAAGACCTGCGGCGGGAGAAAATAACGGTAGGTTTGGCCGGCTGCAGCGCGCTGGCGAATCTGTTTGGCGGAGATTTCTACCAGCAGGGTATCAATAAATTGCACTTTGGCGGTGATGCCCGGTATGTCGCGTTCCAGCGCGGCCATATCCACTTCAATGTCTGGCCGGTGCATAACGCCATAGCCGCCAACTCGGGCAGTCAAATCCTGCGGGGTATGCCAGGAAAACAGGTCGCGCAGCGAATCGCTGCCAATCAGATAAATGAGTGCGGCCTGCGCATACTGTCCCTGCAAAATCCGGACGGTATCCACCGCATAATGCGGACCAGGGCGGTCGATTTCGACCCTGGAGATTTCAAAGGCGGGGTTATCTGCCAGAGCAGCCTGCAACAGCTGCAGCCGGACATCCACAGGGGAAATGACCTGGCCTTGTTTATGCGGTGGATCGGCGGTCAAAGCCCACAGCACCTTGTCCAGCTTGAGTTGCTCCAGCGCTTCAGCCGCCAGGATCAAATGGCCAATATGAGGAGGGTCAAACGTGCCGCCAAATATGCCGATGCGCATACGGTCAGTCCTGCCACTCCAGTTCATGTTCATCGCCAATGTAAACCGTGTCGCCGTTTTCGATGCCCATTTCTCGCAGCCGGTCTTCCACGCCGAGGGTCTCGATCAGTTTTTGGAAGCGCCGCACGGAGCCCTCGAACTCCCAGTAGGTCATCTTGGCGGCGCGCTCAATGGCAGTCCCGGAAACCTTGTAGCCGCCGTCGTCCGTGCGGGTGACAACGAACGCGCGCGGGTCTTCAGCAGGCCGATATACCGGTAATTCCCTGACCACGACCGGATCAGGCGCGGTTTGCAGTAGCTCGACGCATTTCCACAGGATGGGATCCAGGCCAGTACGCGCCATGGCAGATACCGCCACCGGGTCAGTTACCCCATGAGCCAATAGCTGCTTTTTAATCGCAGGCCAGCGTTCCTGCACTTCCGGCAGATCAATTTTATTCAATGCCACAATTACTGGTTTCTTGCTCAATTCCGGATCGAAAAGCGCCAGTTCGGAATTGATTTGCGCGTAATCCACCAGCGGATCTTCAGATAACCCGTCCAGCAGATGAATGAGTACCCGCGTACGCTGAATATGCCGCAGGAAAGCATCCCCCAGCCCGACTCCCTCGTGCGCCCCTTCGATCAACCCGGGGATATCCGCCAGCACCAGCGTGGTTTCCATATTGAGTTCGGCCACGCCCAGGTTAGGTTCGATGGTGGTGAACGGGTAATTGGCAATTTTTGGGCGCGCATTGGTCACCGCAGCCAAAAAGCTCGACTTGCCGGCGTTGGGCACGCCGACCAGCCCAACGTCCGCGATCAATTTGAGCTCCAGGCGCAGGTTGCGCTCCTCAGAGGGATAGCCCTTTTCAGCGGTACGCGGCGCCTGGTTGCGCGACGACGCAAAATGCGGGTTACCGCGTCCACCGCGCCCGCCCTTGCACACCACTAAACGCTGACCGGCTTCGGTCAGGTCGCCGATCAGTTCGCCGGTGATTCCATCGTAAATGACGGTTCCCGGCGGAACCGGCACGATCAAATCTTCTGCCGACCGCCCGGTCATATCATTGATGCCGCCTTTTTTGCCGTCCTCAGCAATAAATTTGCGCTGGTAACGGAAATTAACCAACGTATTCAGGGTTGGCACCACCTGCAGAATCACATCCCCGCCTCGCCCTCCGTCGCCGCCGTCCGGGCCGCCGCGGTTGACGTATTTTTCACGGTGGAAATGGACAAAGCCGTCCCCGCCTTTGCCAGATCGAACAAGAATTGCTGCTTCATCAATGAACATTCAAACCGCCATCCACAATTCTAGTAAAGCCAATTATATCCTCTGAATGCCATCTTCCCTGGCAGACGTAGGGGCGGCGCGGGCCGCCCCTACCGAACAATCATTCCTGGTTTCGCGTTCGAGAAATCTTTACGAGACGCGCTTCCTACTTGGCGAACTTCGCCTTGAGGATGTCTTCCAGGGTCGGTCGGCCAATCTCCTGTAGTTCATAGCGAACGCGCTGCATCGGTTTAGTGACCTTGATGACGCGGTTCAAGTCAATCGGGGTCGCCGAGATGACCAGATCCACATCCGCATTGTTAATGGTGTGTTCCAAATCACGGGTTTGCTCTTCGCCATAACCCATGGCGGGCAGGATCGGGCCGGTACCAGGATACTTCTCGTAGGTTGTGATGATCGATCCCACCGCAAACGGACGCGGATCAACGATCTCAGCAGCGCCAAAGCGGCGGGCAGCCACCCATCCGGCTCCGTAAGTCATTTCGCCGTGGGTCAGCGTCGGGCCGTCTTCGATCACCAGGACGCGTTTGCCCTGGATGGCAGCCGGGTCGTCTACAAATAATGGAGAAGCAGCCTCGATGACGGTTGCGCCCGGATTGAGTTCGCGGATGCTCTCGCGCACAGCAATCACCGAGTCGGGATTGGCCGTATCGACCTTGTTGATCACGAACACGTTGGCGCGGCGCATATTGGTCTCGCCGGGATGGTAGCGGCGCTCATGTCCGGGGCGATGCGGATCAACGACGACGATGGACAGGTCGTCTTTGTAGAACGAGAAATCGTTGTTACCGCCGTCCCAAAGGATCACATCCACTTCCTTCTCGGCAGCGCGCAGGATTTTCTCATAGTCCACGCCGGCGTACACGATCACGCCGTTATCCAGATGCGGTTCGTATTCCTCGCGCTCCTCAATGGTGCACTCGTTCTTGTCGAGGTCCGAGTAATCGGCGTAGCGCTGCACAGCCTGTTTCACCAGGTCACCGTAGGGCATCGGATGGCGAATGGCAGCCACTTTTAGACCCATGTCACGCAGGATAAGTGAAACGCGGCGGGTAGTCTGGGACTTGCCAGAGCCAGTGCGCACCGCGCACACCGAGATGACCGGCTTAGTCGATGCAATCTGGGTGGATTCGATGCCCATCAGGCGGAAATCCGCGCCGGCTGCCAACACCTGCGAGGCTTTATGCATGACGGTTTCGTGCGAGACATCACTATAAGCGAAAATAACCTGTTCAACCTTTAAGTCTTTGATGAGGTGAACGAGTTCGGATTCCGGATAAATGGGGATTCCACCAGGGTAGAGTTTGCCTGCCAACTCCTCCGGGTAGCGCCGGCCTTCGATGTTTGGAATCTGGGTCGCAGTAAAAGCTACCACCTGGTAGCCGGGGTTATCGCGGAAATAGACGTTGAAATTATGGAAGTCTCTTCCAGCGGCGCCCATGATCAGGGTTCGAATGCTCATACGTTTGGATCTCCTTTGAATGTGAATATAGATTAGGAATCTGTTTCACATCGCTTGTGGGGCTGTGATGCCCAGCAAAGCCAGGCTGTTGGCTAGAGCCTGACGGGTTGCCATAACCAGGCGCAGCCTGAAGCTGCGCACCGGCTCTTCGGCCTGAAGAACCGGGCACTGCGTGTAAAAATCGTTGAAGGCGCGCGCTAAATCGTAAGCGTAGGTCGCCATCCACAATGGACGCAGTTCGCCGGCTGCCCGCTGCACTTCATTCGGCAGGCGCGCCAGCATGTCGATCAATCCCAACTCCGCAGCAGTCAGCTCGAAAGCCGGGGAGATCGACTCTGTCGGCTCCACCCCGCCTTTGCGCAAAATGCTGCCGCCGCGGACAAAGGCGTATTGAATATAAGGAGCCGCCTGGCCGTTGAAGTCCAGCGCGGTCTCCCAGTCAAAGGTGACCAGTTTGGTGTTTTCGCGCGCCAGCATGGGATATTTAATGGCGCCAATGCCAACCGCTTGAGCGACCGCGCGTTTCTGCGCTTCAGTCAAGTCCGGGTTTTTCAACTTGACGACCTCATAGGCGCGGTCAGTGGCTTCGGTAATCAAGTCCTCCAGCAGCACCACCGTCCCCTCGCGTGAAGCCATTACTACGTTACCGGGAAGAGTGACTAGTTCATAGGGGATGTGCTGGCAGCGATTGGCCCACTCGTAACCGGCGATCTCCAGCGTTTTGAACACCTGTTGGAAGTGCAGCGACTGACGCACATCCACCACATAATAGGACTTGGCCAGGTCGGGGTAATCGGAAAACTTGCGCCGTGCCAGGGACAAATCTTCGGTGGCGTATAAGGCTGTGCCGTCAGAACGCAGCACCACCAGCACCCGATATTTTTCGTTTTTCAAGCCGAGCAGGTTGTCCAACTTGACCACCACTGCACCGTCCGGGCGTTCGTCCGTGGCGATCCCGCGCTTGATCAGCTCGTTGACCAGCGCCTTACCGGACTGTTCTTCTTCGCTGTTGAAATAATAGCGGTCAAAGGGGATATCCAGGCGCGCGTAGATCTCGTTGAACCCATCCAGCGACCACTCACGGGTTTCTTCCCACAAAGCTACAATTTCCGGCTCGCGGCGGTCCCAGCGGGCATACAACTCACGGACTTCAGTTTCCAACTCCGGGGCTTCTTCCAGCCGGCGGCTGGCCTCCGCGTAAATGCTGCCCATCCAGCGGGTGATGTCCTTGGCCGGTTTTTCACCGGCGTGGAAGTTTCGGTAACACCACAGCCATTTGATAACGTGCAGGCCCATGTCACCAGGATAATTGGCGCGGATCACGTCGAAACCGGCGAAAGCCAGCAACCGGCTTAGGCCATCTCCCAGAATGGCAGAACGTAAGTGACCTACATGAAATGCTTTGTGGGTGTTGGGTTGAGAAAATTCGACCATCACCCGTTCGCCGCGGTCAGCGCCGCGCCCGAAATCAGTCCCCTGCTCGATGGCTGTATCGATGACCCGCCGGGCATATACCGCCGGGTCAAAATAAAGGTTCAAGTAGCCGTTGACCGCTTCTGTTTTTTCGAATCCGGCGGGGGTGCCAAGGAGCTGTGCGATTTGGCTGGCCAACTCCTGCGCACGCTGGTTGACCTGGATTTTCTTGCCCTGACGGGCTTCCTGGGCAGCTAATTGAAAAAATGCAGCTGAAATCCCCCATTGACCGCTAAACGGGATCCATTTCCACTGAATGGCAGCTTCCGGCAACCCGTTGGCGGCGCAGTAAGCGTTGATTTTTTCTTCGATCTGTCGTTGTTCAGTGTCAAACATGGGTCGCGGAGCCTCTGGGTGAAATTAAAGACAGGTCGCCGATTGCCAACGGTGGAATTATATCATAGGGCTTTTGCGCTGCGCGCGTTCTCCCATTGCTGACAATCGACGCAAAAGCGGGAGGAGGTCCTCCCGCTAAAATGGTTAATCGGAATACCCGCTGGGCGGGATTGAACTATTTAGCCAGCGCAGCCAGGCGCTTCATCAGGCGGCTCTTGCGGCGTGCGGCATTGTTCTTGTGGATGATGCCTTTTTCAGCAGCCTTGTCGAGCGCGCGGACAGCCAGAAGAACCGCTTCGCGCGATTCAGCCTGTTCACCTTCACCTAAAGCCACAACGGCTTTGCTGACGGCTTTGCGGGCGTTACCCAGGTAAAAGCGGTTGCGCAGGCGGTGGGTTTCATTCTGCTTGTTGCGCTTAATTTGAGACTTGATGTTTGCCAAAGTTCTTCCTCCAGATAATCGTTCAACGAATTGCGACCTCGAATTCTACTCTATGCAAGCCGTTTTGTCTAGTGCCCGAATTGCCTCAAAATAAATGTCGCGTTAGCTCACATAAAATGTTACCGGAGCCGACCATGTCCGAAACCGACCCAATGTCCATTAATGAGCGGCGGAAATACTTGCACAAGATGTGGGAACGATATCGGAAATCCAGTCGCGGCGAAAAAGGGCGACTTCTCGATGAGATGGAACAGATCACTGGTATGCACCGAAAGGCATTGATCCGAGAACTCACCGGACGTTTATCGCGCAAGAAACGAGCCCGGGAACAAGGACCAGTCTATGGAGCTATCGTCGCGGATGCCGTGCGGGTTATTGCGCGCAGTGGCCTCCCCAACCCATGCTCCTCAAACCGTAAATGTCCACCACACTCTCAGAAAGGAAACGGATCCTTCGGTAACATTTTCTTTTGAGCCTATGATTACCTCTCGGTAACATTATCATTTGACTTGACAGGCAGGTCAGCCCCTAGAGGGTTTCAGTTATTTCAAAACTGGCCTTGCTCTATTTTTTGTGGTGAAAATGTCGGTTCGGTTGGGCTGATCAGCCGCACGGCGCGGTCATAGAAGAAGTAATCCCATGCCCAGTTGATCAGTACCAGCAACCGGTTGCGGAATCCGATCAGTTGGAAGATATGCACTACCAGCCATGTCACCCAGGCAAGAAAGCCATGCAATTGCAGCGGGCCGATCCAGGCTACTGCCTGGTTGCGGCCAATTGTCGCCATGGTGCCAGGGTCATGGTAATGAAAAGAAATTTGCGGTTGTTCATTTAACGCCTGAACAAGATTGTCCGCGGCGTGTTCCCCTTGCTGCATGGCAACCGGTGCTACCATCGGCAATGGGGCTTTGTTTTCATCTTCCAGATAAGCAGCATCTCCAATGACGTATACCTCCGGGTGGCCGGGGAGCTGCAACGTAGGCTCAACCCGCACTCGCCGCTGCGCTGCTTGTGGTAATCCTAGCGTATCCACCAGCGCCGCTGACCGGACGCCTGCTGCCCAGATCAGGGTATGGGTGGAAATAGCCTCTCCGCCGCTTAAGTTGACGGTACGCCCATCAAACGACCCGACCGCTGCGCCAAAGCGTACTTCCACGCCTTTCTTTTTCAAGGCTTTCTGGGTCGCTTGACCCAGGCCGGCTGGCATGGCTGCCAGCAAACGGTCAGTAGCTTCCAGTAGCAGCACGCGCGAATGACTGAAATCCTGGTTAGGAAAGTCTTTGGTTAACACCAGACGGATGAGTTCGGAGATCGCGCCTGCCATTTCCACCCCGGTCGGACCACCCCCAACGACGACGAAGGTGAGTAAAGCCTGCCTGATCAGTGGGTCATTGACCAGGGCTGCCCGCTCGAAAAGATGCAGCAGGTGATCGCGAATCGGAGAGGCATCTTCCAGTCCCTTCAGGCCAAAGGCGTTTACAGCCACCGATTCCAGCCCAAAATAATTCGTCTCGCCGCCAACTGCTAATATCAGGTAGTCATAATCCAGGCTGCCGTTGGTCGTTTCCAGCCGCCGGTTGTTCAAATCTACCCGGGTTACCTCCGCCATCTGGTACACCAAATTTTTCTGACGGCGGAAAATGCTGCGCAGCGGGTACGCTACGTCGGTAGGCGAAACACCGGCCGTGGCCACCTGGTAAAGCAGCGGTTGAAACAAGTGATAGTTGTTGCGGTCAATCAGGGTTATGCAGACCGGCGCTTTGGCCAGCCTTCGGGCTGCGCGCAGTCCGCCAAATCCGCCGCCGACAATCACTACGTGTTTTAGATTTTGCTTGCTGGTTTTTGGCGTCATAAGATCTACCTTTTAGCTATTTGTGAAATTATTAACTAATACTATTATACTCATATTTATCTGATTTTATCTAAGAGTTGTGTTAATAAATTCAACCGTGCCCTGCCCACAGGACACTCTGTGAATGAGCCAGGCATAGGGGGCGCTGAAGCGCACCAACATTTCACCTTGCTCATAGCCTGAGTGTGTCGAAGGGGTTGGCTTCGACAAGCTCAGCCAACGGGATTCAGCCAACGAATCGCAGTGCTCTGTCCTAAGCTTGCAGTAGGGTCATGTTATAGCGCAAATTTTCAATTTGCGAGGCAATCTAAAAGATTGTCCTACAAAAAAATGCAGGTTGGCTTCGACAAGCTCAGCTCAGCCATCGGGTCGTAGTGCCCTGCCCACAGGGCACTTTGCGAGTGAGCCTGTCGAAGGGTCATGTTGTAGCGCAAATTTGCAATTTGCGTGGCAATCTAAAAGATTGCCCTACAAAAATGCAGGCGAGCTACGAAGGGCCCAGCCCTTGCTTTCTATGTCCGCGCAAACAGGACGGCAAAAAACGCAACCAGGGCACCACCACCCAAACCAACCGCCAGCACGATCTCTCCCGCCAGGTAAAGCTGAACCCCGCCAAATAAAAGCGCTGCAAAAAACAGCCCGGCAGTTAACCGATTAACCGACCGCGTCACACGCTGCACTTGCCTGCTCAAGTCGCTGCTGCGCACCTCCAGCCGTCCCTGTTCGAGCCGTGTCAGCACGGCTTCCGTCCGCCGGGGTAGCGACGCCAGCGAGCGCAGGATGTCAACCGCCTCGGTCGTCCAGATCTTCCACTGAGAGCCGCCCTCTGCCTTCACTAATTTTTCCGCCCAGGGAATGACGCTCTGCCAGAGGTTAAAATTGGCATCCAACCCGGTGCACATGCCGTTGAGTATCGATAGCGCGCGCCCAAGCAGGATCATATTCTCGGGCAATTGAAACGGATTGTTGTAGAGCAGCCCGCGGAATTCTTCAAGAAACTCGACCGCTTCAGTCTGGCGCAATTCCATCAATTCAGGCGCAGTTTTTCCCCAAAACCGTTCAAATGCACGTTCATTGGCCTGGCGCAACAGCTCGGTATCGGCACCCGGCAGCAGCACCCCCATCAGCTGGTAGGCTTTGATCACCCGTGCGCCATCGCGTTCCACCACCGCTATGACCAGTTCGCGCAACCCACTAACCACGTTGGGCGTAATCTTCCCCGCCATTCCAAAATCGACGAATACCAGCGAAAAACCGGTTCGGCCGTCCTCTTGCACTGCACCCGGAGAAACAAAAAGATTGCCCGGATGCGGGTCCGCGTGGAACCAGTGGTCCTCAAAGACCTGTTTGAGGTAAATGTCAAAAAGGCGCTGCGCCACTTGAGTTCGATCGACGCCAGCGGCGCTGATGGCGTCATAATCGGTAATTTTGATCGCCCGGACGTCCTCGAGCGTCAACACCCGGCGAGTGGTGTGGCTCCAGTGCACCTCGGGAACAATCACATCCGGTACGTCGAGGAAATTCTCCTTGAAGGTTTGCGCGTTTTTGCCTTCATTGAGATAGTCGATTTCCGCATAGAGCGTGCTACTGAACTCACGAACCAACGCCGGGACATCCACCCGTTTGCGAATGGGTTTATACCATTCCACCCAGCGGCTGACCACACGCAGCGCCGCCAGATCGGTTTCGACCACTTTTTCGATATTCGGTCGCTGCACCTTGACCACCACCGGTCGGCTCTCCGCCATCTCATCCCCCGCAGCGGGCCTGCGCAACCGGGCAGCATGCACCTGTCCAATGGATGCAGCAGCGATTGGTTCCGCTATAAATTCCTCGAACAGAGCCTCCAAAGGCGCGCCAAACTCCAACTCTACCACCTGCCGAATGTCCTCAAAACGTTCGGGCTTGACTTCATCCTGCAGTCCGGCCAGTTCTTCTGTAATCACCGGCGGCAACACGTCCAGTCGGGCGGAAAGCCACTGCCCAACCTTGATCAAAACCCCGCCCATGTTCACAGCCAGATTGTGGAACCGGATCGCGGTCTGACGTAAGCGCCGGTTGCGTGTCTGGTGAACCAGCCGCTTTAAACCAATGCGCGGCAGGAATATCTCCCACCACAGCAGCCCGAGCAGAACGCTGGCGAAGAAAACCAGAATTTTACGATAGCGTTGTCTGAGCACGTTAAATGGATTATAAGCGCTTTTGCCTGACAGGGGCGCCCAAAAGGACGCCCCTTTGATCGAGGAGAAGAGTGACGCTAAAATTCAAAAACCGTCTGAAATGTAAATTGACCGCGAAGAGCCCCTTAGGGAATGGGCTTGCCCATTCCGCCCCGCTTGGCTTCGACAAGCTCAGCCAGCGGGATTCCGCGCCCTGAGCTTGTCGAAGGGCAATCGAAGGGCTCGGCTTCGGCAGACTCACTCACTGAGTGCCCCACCCGAAAGGTGCTCTGTGAGTGTGGGCAGCCAACCGACTTTGAGGGGCTCAGCAACCGGGTCTCAGTGCCCTGAGCCTGTCAAAGGGCAGCCAACAGGCTTTGCTGTACTCAGAATGATCGTTCACGTCGGCATTCAACATTAAAACGCCAAGGTTTTGTAGGGAACGACGCCCCCGTCGTTCCTGCAGGTTCAAGGGCGCATATCATGTGCCCAACGGTTTAAGCAGTGGCCTGGCAGGTACCTGCCAGGCAAGACCGCACGAGGAAACTCATTGCATTTTACTTTTTCAGGAGCCGCATGCCGTTGGCAATGACGACTAACACCGACAATTGGTGTACCAACATCCCGCCAGCCATGTGAACGCTGCCGAGCAGTACGCCCGTCAGCAGCCCGCTAACCGTCAGCAGCGCAATGATTACGTTCTGCCGGATGTTTTGCAGGGTAGCTTTGGAAAGGTGAATGGCTTCCGGCACCCTGAGCAGGTCGTCGGCCATCAACGCAATGTCAGCCGTTTCGATTGCCAACCCGGCGCCCGCTGCGCCCATGGCGATGCCGATGTTCGAGGCCGCCAGCGCGGGCGTATCATTAATGCCGTCTCCAATCATTGCCACGATGTGGCCTTGCGATTGCAATTGCCGGATGGCGTCCAATTTTTCCTCGGGCAGCAGGCCAGCGCGCACATCGCTTATGCCAGCCCGCAGCGCAACCGCATTGGCTGTCGCCGGGTCGTCGCCGGTAAGCATCACGATAGTCTTGATCCCGTCGGCTTGCAGGCGGCGCACCATTTCAGGCGCATCTTCACGCATTGGGTCTGAGATGGCGATGATGCCCCATATCTGCTGATCGCGAGCTACCAGGACCGCCGTTTTCCCATCGCTGCGCAGTTGATCCAACTGAGCGACGAGTTCTGCGTCCATGGGGATGGAGAGTTCAGCCAGCCATTTGGGTGCGCCCACCCATACCTCCCGGCCTTGATAGCGAGCCCGGATGCCCTTGCCTGCCAGCGCTTCGAACTCATCCGGCATGGGCAGCGAACCCAGTTTGAGGGCTTCCTGATAGATGGCGCGCGCCAGCGGATGTTCCGAACCCGACTCCGCCATGCCGATCCACCAGAGCAGTTCGGCCTGATCGGCATCCCACCTCAAAGAACTGGCTGAATCCAGCCCTGTGGCTGCTCCCGCCGTAACCGGCGACGGTTGCAACACGACAATCTCGGTCAGGCGCGGCTTGCCGTAGGTCAAGGTGCCGGTCTTGTCCAACGCCACCGCTGAAATCTTCCCGGCATTTTCCAGAAATTCACCGCCCTTGATCAAGATACCGCGACGAGCCGCGCTGCCGATGCCGGCGATGATCGATACCGGCGTAGAAATGACCAGCGCGCCCGGGCAGCCGATGACCAACAATGTCAACGCCAGCTCGATGTCACGGCTGATGATGTACGCTCCGATACTGAGGAGAATGATCGCGGGAGTGTACCATTGCGAAAAGCGTTCGATGAAGCGCTGGGTAGGCGCTTTTTGGTCCTGCGCTTCTTCCACGCGGGCGATAATGCGCGCCAGGGTGGTGTCGGCGCCCACACCGGTTGCCCGCACCTGAAGCATGCCATCCAGGTTGACAGTCCCGGCAAAAACGCGATCGCCCAGAGTTTTCTCTTCCGGCATTGGTTCTCCGGTAATCGAGCTCTCGTCCACGGCCGAAGCGCCGATCAGCACTTCACCATCCACCGGCACCCGCACCCCTGGTTTGAGCAGCACGGTCTCGCCGATCTGTACCTCATGCGGCGCAACCTCGACCTGGGCGCCGTTTCGCAGCACCAGCGCAGTCACCGGCGCCAGATCGATTAATTCACCCAACACCTGGCGGGTCTTGCTCAGCGTCCGGGCTTCCAGATATGCGCCAAACACGAACAGGAAGGTGACCGCTGCAGCTTCCCACACTTCGCCGATTGCCAGCGCACCGACCGTGGCAATGGTCACCAATAGTTCAATGCTGATGTGCCGGTGGCGCAGGCTGTTCCAGGCGCGAACGGCGATATCGGCGCCGGCTATAACTGCCGCGATGGTCATCAAGATATTGTGCAGCGGCAGCGACTGAAAGAGATACCGGGCTGCCAATCCAGCCAGAATCAGCCCGCCGGAAAGGATGGTTTCGACTTCAGCGCGGATGCGTGGGTCATGCAGCTTGGTATGAATATTTTCGATCATGGCACCTCCCGGGCAATACGATTAAACCGCGGAAACGCGGGCTTTGTAACCGGCCGCCTGGACGGTTTCGACCAGTTTAGCGGAAGGGGCAATCGCCGGGTCATGCTGCACTTCGATCCGCCCGGTGTTGAAGAAGACTTTGGCGTCTTCCACACCCGGAACGTCTTTGAGCGCTTTTTCAATTTTAGCGACGCACGATGGGCAGGTAAGTTCTTGACTGCGTAACAGGGTTTTCATTGTTTCCTCCATATAAGATTGATTTATATAGAGGATAACGTTCTTACCCGGTTCAATCCATGATCTGGATCAGTTAACTGCTGCTTTCAATATCCGTTTAGGGATTGGGTTTACGCTTCCATCTCGGCGGTCTGACGCAAGGCCTCGGGGTCGGTCAGGGCAATCCACTGCCGGCCGGTCGCGATCCAGCCGTCACGTTGGAACTGGCTGATGACCCGGCTGGCAGTTTCAGGGGTGGTTGCGGTCAACTCCGCCAATTCATCGCGTGAAAGCGGGGTCTGAATGAGCAGCCCGACTTCGTGCGGCTCACCCAGTTTGGCTGCCAGAGTGAGTAAAGTCGCTGCAATTCGCTGCTCCGCGGTCTGGGCAGACAGTTGGTGAATGGTGTCATGGGCGGCTTCCAACCGGGCGGTGACCAGGTCTAGCACCTGCATGCCAACTGTTGGATACTGGTTCAAAATAGCGCGAAACCCTTCGCGACTGATCGTCAAAGCGCAAACCGAAGTGAGCGCCTGGGCAGTTTCCAAATAACTGCTTTCGCTGGATGTGGAAAGCCCGCCAAAAAATTCCCCCGGAATAAGCAGGTCCAGCATCACATCCTTACCGGCGGCCGTGTGACGCAGCAGCTTGACTCGCCCCTCGGCGATGATGAACAGCGAGTCGGCCGGATCGCCGGCAAAGGTTAGATAATCGCCCGGTTCAAATCCTTTTTCATGGAACTGACGGTTGATTTCTTCGATCTGGGCATGCTCCAGGCTGGCAAAAAAAGGCACCCCGTGCAAAATGTGCAGCCGCAAATCGGTGCTGCATAAATTCGGTTCAGTACGGATAATTTCAACCGGGGTTTTTCGCCGTTTTATCACGCAAGCCTCCAGGTCAATTGAAAGGTCTTTAAAGAATTGTACCTTGAATCAAACCAGACTGAATTGCGGTTCGACAAACTCAGGCTCGGATGCAAAAGCGAAAATCCGTCCACTATTATGGGTTCGCCAGCCCGGAGCGCCGCTATAATTACCGCGGAGACTGAACCATGCCCCTTTTTTATGCCGTTCTCACCTTTGTGACTTTTCTCGTCTGGGGATTCGATAAATACCGGGCAAAAATGAACCAGTGGCGCGTCCCAGAGCGGGCGCTTTTTACCCTGGCGTATGGTGGCGGGGCATTTGGCGCTCTGGCCGGGATGTATTTGTTTCATCACAAGACGCGCAAAACGTATTTTTGGATTTTAATCGTCCTGGCGTGCGTGATTCACGCCGGGATTATCATTTGGCTAATAAGGTATCAAGGGGTGGTTAATTAGCCAATAGATTTACCCCAAAAAATGATTTTCTTGACGTTCTTCGTAATCTTTGTGCCCTTCACGTATTAATGTTGAATAATAATCGCCGTTACGTGAGGGCATGGACACCGCCCCGACAGGGCTGCACCGGACGGGTCGAGACCTATCCTTACCGGCTAATCGTTCGCCACCAGCGGCTCAAGGTGGCGGATGAAGTGTTTGAGCAGCGCCCGGTCATAATCCTCCGGGTGCGTTGTCAGCATGTCCTTGAGTTCTCCGCCAAAATCAGCCAGCGCCGACCCAAAAGTGACATGCAGCGCCTGGCGTACATCAAAATCGTCCAATAAGCCGGGCAGCGCGTGATCCGTCAGAGTTTGCGGGTCTGGCAAGCGGCCTTGGTTCGCCGAAACGTGATAGGTTAACCGGTCGGTTGCATAGCGCTGACGGGCAAGTTCCAACGCCTGCCGGAATAACTCCGGTTCCAGCGCGGCTGCCACGCGCAGCGCCTCCAGGTAGCTGGTGCCAGCCGTTTTAACGTGCACCGAACGCCCGGCATGCCGTACCAGCAAGGGGTAAATACTAAACTTGTCCGAACCTGAGTGCAGGCTCAGGCGGTAACCGCCAAAATGACGCATAATTGCCGCGTGGCGCGCCAGCTCGGGTTCCAATGCCGCCAGGTCGCCAATGTAATCAACGCCCTTCTCGAAGCGGCCAGGGAAACGCGGCGCCAAACTGTTGAACTTTACGCCCAGGCGCTTGAGTTCGCTGGCAATGTAAAAGTGTTCCAACAAAGAGGTGGGTGTTTCCGTTTCATCGACCGAGACTTCGAAATCGAAGCCTTCCGGTTTAAGCGCCTGCAGAGCGCGATACATTTTTGCAATATGAATCACCGCCTGCCCGTATTTGGCAAATGCTCGCAGCGCCCCTTGCTGCACTGAAGTCTGGTCACAAGGCCAGCCGGCCGAAGCGCAGAAAGCCAGGTAGTGCTCAACCAGTTCATCCTGGCTGATAGACTTCTCCCCTATTTTCTCCCAGGGTTGAGCGGAAATCTTCGCGATCAAAATTTGAAGTTCGTCCGTATCCGCAGTGGAATCCACATGCTCACCAGGATCGACGGTGAAGAAGGTGTAACCCGCCTGAACAAAGGCCGGCAGGTCGCTGACCTGTTTGAGATGATCGGCATCCCCGCCCCAGGGTTGCTGCCAACCCTCCTGGAACACTCCCCACAAGGCATCGTCCATCACCTGCTGCGGGGTGCGCCCGGTGCGCGCGTTTTCGCGTACCGACTGCTGGGCAAAAATGGGGTAAATCTCACCAGCAGGGGATACGGCCCGCAGCGCCTGAATGTGCCCGGGCGTAGCCAACCCCAGCCGGTCGCCAAAGCCAAAGGACGGCACCGCTTCCCCGCCTTTTCCGGTATTCATCGGCGCCGGTATTAACCAGGAGAAAATCTTCCGTAAAATAGCAGCATTTTCAGGGTTCGGAGCAAAGAATTGATCACCGTCCTGGGAGAAAAGCGGCTGTGCAAACGGAAGCCGGGCAGCATCCGCTGAACCGCGTACCCCCAACACCCGCTCGCCCGATTCCTCATCGCGCGCTAAAAACACAGTGAGTTCGTTGGCCGCCAGACGGCCAGTGCGGATGGAATTGGGATAAATCTTCAGGTTGTGTGCCATGATTATGCAGAGGTCTCCAGTCTATAGGCTTTACGTGCCAAACCGACCGCCAGAGCGGACATCATGTCCTCGGCTTCCTCCTCCGTGATGATGCCGCTCACCAACTGTCCGGCCAGCCAGTTGGCGCTGATCCGCCGCCAGACGTCATGCCGCGCCGGGATGGATGGGAAAGCGCGGGTGTCATCATTGAAACCGGCAGTGTTGTACAACCCGGCGGTCTCGATTACTCGGTCAAAATAGCGCCGCATACCATTCGGGCTGTCGTGAAACCACCACGGCGGGCCAATTAGCACAGCCGGGTAGTGACCGGCCAATGGCGCCAGCTCGCGGGTGTAGGTTGTTTCGTCCAGCGTGAAAAGGATGATGCGCAGGCGTGGATCGTTGCCGTAGCGCTGCAGCAGCGGGAGCAGATTGCGGGTGAACTCGGTCACTACCGGGATATCAGCGCCCTTATCCAGACCAAAGCCGTCAAAGACGGCCGGATTATGGTTGCGCAGCACGCCAGGGTGCAGTTGCATAACCAGTCCATCCTCGATGCTCATGCGCGCCATTTCGACCAGCATGTGAGCGGTAAAACGTTCCGCATCGTCCGGACGCAGCTCATTTTTCAACGCCCGCTGAAATATGGCTTCCGCTTCCCGTGGGCTAAGCGGCTGAGTGGCGGGGGTCAGAGCTGCGTGATCGGTTGCCGTAGCGCCCAGCGATTTGAAGTGCGCCCTTTGCACCTCGAGTGCCTGAATAAAGCGGTCGTAGGATGTGACTGAAATCCCGCTGGCGTGGCTGAGCTTCTCGATGTTTTCCAGCCAGCCGCGGGTGTTCAGGTTGACCACGCCGTCGGGACGGAACGTTGGCTGGATTTTCCCGCTCCAACCGGAGGCGCGGATGGCCTGGTGGGCTTCGAGCCGGTCCCAGGCCGGGTCCGTGGTGCACATGATCTCAATATTGAAACGCTCGAACAACCTCCGGGGTTTGAACTCCGGGCTTGCCAGGCAGGCTTCGATCTGGTCGTAAACCTCCTGAGCGTTGGCGCCGGTTAACGGTTGCTGCACGCCAAACACCTGGCGCAATTCCTGCGAGAGCCAGACCCCCGAGGGCGTGCCGCGGAAAAGGTGGAAGTGATCGGCAAAAATCTGCCAAATTTTGCGCCCGTCCTTTTCGACCGGACCGCCGTCCAGGCGTGGGATACCCAGGGCTTCCATCGCAATGCCCTGCGAATACAACATGCGGAATACATAGTGATCCGGAACAATCAGCAGTTCCGCCGGCGAGCCAAAGCTGCCGTTTTCATCGACAAAGAGAGTTGGGTCAACATGCCCGTGCGGGCTGACTATCGGCAGACCGGCGGCAGTCGCGTAAATGCGGCGCGCCAGTTCGCGCTGAGTCGGTTCAGGATCGAAAAGCAGGTTGCTGAAACGGTCGCTTTCGCTGTTCATCGCGTTCCTTTCCAATCTTTGGCAGCCTGCACCAGTGCATCGATATTTTCCGGCAGCGTACCGGGACTGATTCCCCCGCCAAAGGACAGGATCATCCCTCCGCCGGGCGCGCCCTTATCCAGGCATTCCCGGGCAGCCGCGTACACCTGTTCTGGTGTGCCGCGCACCCCCAGGCCAAGCGGAGCAACGTTGCCCATCAAAGCCACCCGCTCCTCCATCTTTTGCTTGACCAGGGCAATATCGGTCTCGTGGCTGAAATTGAACACGTCAAACCCGGCGCACGAAAGGCCCTCGAGCAGGTGCGGGCAGGGGGTGTCGTTGTGATAAATGCGCAGCAGACCGGAATAATGCTCGAAAATACGTTTGAGATGCGGTTCGACCATGGTCTGGTAGGTTCGGCGCGAGACCATACCCACCAGGTCATCCAATAGCAAAATTCCCTGAGGCTCGCGTAAAGTCTCCAACTGCGCATCCAGCCAGCGGATCAGCGAGGTTGTGACGGTTTCCAGCACGCGCGTGACCTGTTCAGGCGCTGTGATCATCCCTTCCATCAGCGGCGTGATCCCGGTCAACCAGGAAGCGGTGGTTAGCGGACCGCGCGCTGCCACCATGTGAATCCCCAGCCCTTCCGCTTGCAGTCGCTGGTCCATTTGCCGGTACAGGCGCAGCGCCAACGGCATCAGCCCATCTTCCTGTGGATTGACCGGTTCCATGTTCTGCCAGAAGGCCAGATCTTTGACCAGTGGCTCGATGGACGGCGGGCGATCCGGATAAAAACGCATGCGGCAACCAAACGCTGAAGGCTCGGAGGCCATGCCAAATTCCACCCAGAAACCCGGTATCCAGACTACATCCGGAAAGCGCTGGAGTAAATCCAGGTTGATTTGCAGCCATTTTTCGGGGTACAGGTAATAATCGCGTGTATCGATGCCAACATAACCTGGCAGCCACGGGCTGTCCACAATCAAAGCCACGGGCACCTGGTCAGGTTGACCTCCGTGAGCGGCGGTTAAAAAATAGTCCCAATTAGAATTCATCCATAAGTCCTTGGTGCCGGGTTTACCCGGTTTTTTATTAAAGCGTATGACCCAGCAGCGTCTCGTACATGGCAATGATATTTTCCACCGGCACGTCTGCCTGAATGTTATGCACGGTGTTGAAAACATAACCGCCGCCGGGCGCCAGCGCTTCGATATTCCGTTTTACATCATCGCGTACTTCTTGCGGGGTGCCGTACGGCAACACGCCTTGCGTATCCACTGCCCCGCCCCAAAAGCTTAAAACATCGCCAAAATCACGTTTCAGGGCTGCGGGTTCCATGCCCGTGGCGCGGATGTGCACCGGATTGAGAATTTCCACCCCGATTTCAATAAAGTCCGGGATCAGCGGCCGTACATTTCCGCAGGAGTGGAAGAAACGCCGGACATGCGGAGCCAGTGTGCGCATCTGGTCAAAGACCGCCTGCCACCTTGGCTTGATTTGCTGGCGGAACATACGCGGCGAAATAATTTGCGAGACCTGGGTGCCGTAATCATCGGCATGGCTGATCACATCCACCACATCGCCCAGCCGCGGCAAAGCCATGTCCCAGAACTCCAGCTTGAGTTCGGTCAGCTTGTCGAACAGTACGCCGGCCAGAGCAGCATCGCTGGCCATCATCATCAATAAGTTTTCCATGCCAACGATGCGCTGCGCCATCTCGAAAATTCCGGCGAAGGGGTCTTTTAGCACAACTGCATAGCCGGCTGCCCGGTAAGCCTCAGCTTTTTCACGCAGTCCAGCGATCCGCTGTGGATCATCCATCCGCGGCCAGGCATGTTTGATAATATCCTGACTGGTCAGTTCGGGTTTTTCCAGCGGCGCCTGCCACAAACTGAAGTACAGACCATCGGGGCGCGGTTTGCGGTGCGTAATGCCCCATTCGTCATGGTAACTCCAGTACAGCTCCCCGGATTTCTCATCCTGGATTTCGGTTTCAATCACCTTCCAGTTGTGACTGTTCAGCGGGTTCATCCCGCGCACATCCACTCCCAGCCGCGCGATCAAGTCTTCATCCGGGACCGCCAACCCCTGAATGGAGTCGTAAGGCTGTGGTTTGACTGAGGGCAATCCCAATGCCTGGCGCAATTTTTGGTAAGCGATCACGTGGATACCGGTCACCTGAGTACTGCCCAGGTCGAGTGGGATGCGGTCAGGCTCGCGGTGCGCCAGAGCGGTCAACAACCGCTCGCGGCCGGTTATGCTTGGGAAAGGCGATGGGGAGGATGATTCCATATAGCTAACGACTCCAATAAAAAAATTTATTCACGATAATAATCGGCCAACAGCTGCTGCATTACCCGGGTGGTGCGCAAACCGTTCTCCCCGGTGCTGACACAGCGGCACTGGCCGTGCAATTCATCCACCACCTGCTGGATCAACGGCTGCTGCACGTGAGCAGGGTGGGGAATATCGAAAATTTGCCGTCCGGCTGCGGTTTCCAACACGACCGGCTCGGCTGCGAAGGTGGCGAAGGTCATTTTCCCAGCGGAGCCGACAAGGGTGACGCGATCAGCGTCCTCAAAGCTGCTGAAACTCCACAGCCCGCTGCCCAGCACGCCGCTTTCGAATTCGAACGCCCCGCTGACTATATCCTCTGCCGGGTAAGCCGCGCCCTGGTTGCGAGCAAAACCCCGCACGCTTTTGACCGGACTAAGAACATAATCCAAAAAATCCAGCGTGTGGCTTGCCAGATCGACAAAGTGTCCCCCGCCAGCGATCTCAGGCTGTACGCGCCAGGGCTGCTCATCGTCAGCTAACGGTTTGTCCGGCTGGGTCAGCAAAATTTCTACATAACGCAAGCTGCCAAGAACGCCGCTATCTGCCAGTTCTTTGATCTTTACAAAACGCGGCAGTGCGCGGCGGTAGTAGGCCACAAACAACGGCACTCCCGCGATGGCACAGGCGTCGATCATCTCCTGGCATTCCGCCGCATTAAGCGCCATCGGTTTTTCGACGTATACCGGCTTGCCTGCCCTGGCAACCGCCAGGGTGTACGCTTTGTGCATGTACGGTGGCGTGGCAATATAAACTGCATCCACCTCTGGGTCATCGATCAACGCCTGGGCGTTGTCGTACCAGCGCGGAACCCCGTGGCGCTCAGCATAGTCCCTTGCCAGTGCGCCGTTGCGACGCATGACCGCCACCAATTGCGAGCCGTCAGCTTTTTGCAACGCCGGTCCGCTCTTGACCTCGGTGACGTCGCCGCAGCCGATGATGCCCCAGCGAATGGGATTCATGCCGAGTCTCCGGGCGGATCAACAATGCGGGCTTTCATCCAGTCATTGCTGTTATAGAAGTCCGCCACCGCGTTGCCCGGGTGAACCAGGGCGTCAAACAGCGGCCGGTCAGCATCATCCAGCGCCATGTCCATTACCGGAAGAAAGTCTTCCAGGTGTTCGACAGTGCGTGGCCCAATGATCGGAGCCGTAACGCCTGGCTGGTCTTTGATCCACAGGAGCGCCAGCCGCGCGGAGGACATGCCGCGTTCGGCAGCCAGGATAGCCAGCTTGCGGCCGACTTCGATGCCGGTGGCGGTAATGCGCTCATCAAACGTTGGGCTTTTCCAGTTTTCCCGGCGCGAACCCGACGGGGTTTCGTTGGGATGGTTATAGCGGCCAGCCAAAACGCCCATCGCCAGCGGCGACCAGGGTAAAACCGCCAGCCCATACTTCTGGCACAGCGGAATCAACTCATTCTCAGCGCGGCGGTCGAGCAGGTTATACGGCGGTTGTTCGCTAACATACCGCACCCAGCCATAGCGCTCGCTGATCGCCAGTCCCTCCATCAACATCCAGGCGGCAAAAGTAGATGAACCGATATAGAGCACTTTGCCGGCTTTTACCAGGTCTTCCAGGGCACGCAGGGTTTCATCCTGCGGTAGGTGAGCAGGCGGCGGCCGGTGCAACTGGTAAAGGTCAATATAATCGGTTTGCAAACGGCGCAGCGAATCTTCGCAGCCCTTGATGATGTGATAGCGGCTGGCGCCGGTGTCGTTAGGACCGTCGCCGGTGCGGTTATAGACTTTAGTCGCCAGAAAGACTTGTTGGCGGCGGTCTGAGTCCTTGAGCGTTTTGCCGACAATGCGCTCGCTCTCGCCGCCGTTATACACATCCGCTGTATCGATAAAATTGATGCCACCGTCCATTGCCCGGTGAATAATCGCAGCAGAGTCTTCCGCGCTGGCGGGACTGCCAAAATTCATCGTCCCCAAACACAGTGGGGAAACCAGTACACCGGTTCGGCCAAATAAACGATAATTCATGCGTTTTCTCCTTCTACGACCAGCACTTTACACCTTTACGCTGCTACGAAACTCTTGAACCACATCATACATTGCCATTAAGTTTTCGTCTGGCGTACCAAAATCCATGTTGATGCAGCACACGCCAACCTGCTCTAATGGGCCAGCGGCCTCAAGCAGTGCTTTTGTGTCTGCGGCAATTTCAGCCGGGGTGCAATTGAGCATGCGCACCGGGCTGAGCCGCAGGTTGAAAAATGCATCTGGCAATGCCTGACGGCAGGCTGCCACATCCGAGCCCCAGCCTACATCGATAAAGCTCACCGGCAGTTCTGCATAAGCTGGAGCGTAGCGCTGCAAATTGTCCCCGCAGTGATGAATGCCAAACGGTTGTAACCGCTGCGCCATGCGCTGCTCGATGGGCAACTGCACTGCACGGTAGCTGCTTGGTGAAATCATCGGCACTGAGCAATTGGCGTGCAAAAATGTGCGCCGGTCAACGCGTTCGATCATGCGATTGACCGAGATCGAACAACTGCCAGTGCGCTGGCGGATGTACTCACTGACATCCCCGATTAATTCGCCAATCATGTTTAACAACCGCTCCAACCGCTCCGGAGCTGTATAAAAATCGGTGAACAAGTCAACGCCGCACAGGTGGTAAGCTGCATTGAGCAGGCCGTCAGTGTTCACATCGCCGACCAGATAACCCCATTCAGCTTCCAGTACGTCCATTTGAGCGATCAACGTGTTCATTGGCCAGGTGCTGCGAAAATCAGGTATTTCAAGCCGGTCCACCTGCGCGGGAGTCAACTGCAGCGGGCGCGGTTGCGGGGCTGCATCCGGAGAGAAAAGGATCTCCGCTCCCAAAAGCACCGGAATGACAAAACCGCCAGCAACAAATGGCGATCCGATCACCGGCCGTGGTTGTGGATCGATCTCACCCAACTCGAATGCGCCGTAACGCTGGTAAAGCACCCGCCGCATGAGCACATCGTTTTCGATGCGCGTCTCGGGATCGAGGTAAAAATCCTGGTCAAAGCTGATGCCGGCAGTCTTGTTCCACCAATTGGGATTGAACACCAATTCAACAGGGATGACAGGCCGGGTAGCGTGATCAGCGGACATGAGCGTGTGACTGGTTCCGATCAACCTTTGAGGTCAAAAGTCTTTGAAGCCGAATCGCGATCTAAATACATATGCACGTGCGCGTTTTGGCGCAGGATGCTGGCCGGGCAGTTCGGATCGACGGGGCCGCGGATGGCGCGCTGAACTGCGACTACCTTGCGAGCCTCAGGTACAATCGCCAGCACTTTGCGGGCAGCCAGCAGCGCCGGGACGGTCAGCGTAATGGCATGGGTGGGAACCGATTGCAAATCCGGGAAGTGACCTTCGCCAAGCTGCTGCCGGCGCGAGACCTCGTCCAGTTTGATCACCTTGACCCATACCGGATCGTTAAAATCGGCAAACGGCGGATCATTGAAGGCCAGGTGCCCGTTTTCACCTATACCCAGCGCGCACAGATCAGCCGGGTGAGCCCGCAGCAGATCCTCGTACTCCTTGCAGCCCTTGATATCCTCTGGACGGCCGCCTGGGTCGGTCTGCTGACCGGGAACCGGGTAAAAGGCTCCGGCTGGTGGCTGCAGGTAATCCAAGAAATGGCGTTTTAGAAAGGCCGGAAAACTGGCCGGGTGACCGGCGGGCAGGTTGATATATTCATCCATGTGGAAGAAATTAATCTTGCTCCAGTCGATACCCTGGGTCTGGCGCAGCGTTTCCAGGAAGGTGAGCTGCGAGTTGCCGGTCGCCAGGATCACATTGGCGTGCCCGCGCTCGTTGAGAACCTGCTTCAAATAAGCGGCAGCATCGGCGGCGGCGGCTTGCCCTACCTCTTTATTGTTGTTATAGATCGTAACGGGCAGGGATTCCACCCGAGTGGAAAAAATGGGGTTGGTTGTCATGGTTTCCTTTCAATGAACCCATTGGCCGGCGATCATCGTTCGCCAGGCTGTGAAATCAGGATTAAAGAGTACCAGGTCGGCATCTTTACCAGCTTCCAGGCTGCCCTTACGGCTGTCAAGCTGGAGCAGTCTGGCTGGATTAAGGCTGACCATGCGGATAGCCTCCCACAGCGGGATGCCCACCACATCTGTCAGTACCGGGATCATCTGATTAAGCAAGGTTGTGCTCCCGGCAAAAGCGCTGCGGTCGAACATCATCCCAACGCCGTCCGCTACTTCGTATTCCATCGAGCCCATGCGGAAATGCGCCCCTTCAGGCAGCCCGGCGCCGCTGAGCGCATCCGACACCGCCATCAAGCGGTCTGGTCCGATGGCATTATAGGCCAGTTTCATCAGGGTTGGCGGCAGATGGCGATTATCAGCGATCATTTCCACCGTCAGACCGGGATTCACCAGCGCGGTTTCGAGCAGTCCGGGTTTGCGCCAGGGTCCTTCGCGTACCGTGGTTGACATGGCGCTGAACAAATGGGTAACATGCCGCAACCCGGACTGCATGGCAGCCAGTACATCCTGCTCTTTTGCCATGCTGTGTCCGGCGGCAACGATGACCCCGCGTTCTGTCAGGCGGGCAGCCAGTTCAGCCGCTCCTGGCAGTTCCGGCGCCAACACCAGAATACGCAGCACGTCTGCATATTCCAGCAGGGAGTCGGCGCTGCCGTCCAGCGGTAAGCGCAGGCTGCTGCGATCCAGCGCCCCCGCTTGGGCTGGACTTGTATAAGGACTCTCCAGGTGTACGCCCAAAAGCGGCGTACCTGAATGGGTTCCTGCCATCCAACGGCGGGCAAAGGTAAAAATCTCGTTCAAATCAACCAATGGGGCGGCGCCGACCGTAGCCAGCAGCCCGGTCACGCCACGGCGCAAGTTTTCTTCGAGAATCGTGCAAAAAGCCAATTCGGTGGGCTCATTGAACGTATAACCCAGTGCCCCATGCGTGTGAACGTCGATCAAACCGGGGGTAATCCAGCGACCGCCGGCGTCAAACCGGGGCAAATTCGGCGGAAGCTGGTCATGCGCTAGCAAAGCGCCAATTTTTCCAACCGAATTATGGATTTCAATGACCACTGCCTGCCCGTCAGCAATCCGATCGGGTAAAACAACGCGTCCATTTACCAGTGCAAAGGATGTTTGCGGCTCATTTGTCATGTGCACCCTCGAAAGACGCCGGTCTTCCCCAGCCTGAATTCTGAAACATCCATGGCTGGCTGCCGGCAACTTTTTACCTTAAATTTGCGTTTCTTGGTTTACTTTGATGCCGGCGAGATGCAATTCCTCGGCACGGTGGCAGCTAACGAAATGATCGGGCGTGATTTCGCGCAGTTCAGGCGTTTGCGTCCGGCAAACCTCGGTAGCGAACTGGCAGCGCGGGTGAAAGTAGCAGCCCGAGGGTGGGTTGGCCGGGCTGGCAACCTCTCCCGGCAGGTCTTGAATGATATCGCGGCTGGACGGATCGGGTCTGGGAACTGCCATCATTAAAGCAGCCGTGTACGGGTGTCGCGGCGCCTGAAACAACTCTTCGGTGGTAGCCATTTCGACCAGCTTGCCGACATACATCACGCACACCCGGTCGCTGATGTGCTTGACCACGCTCAGGTCGTGGGCAACGAACAGGTAAGTCAGATTAAGTTTTTGCTGCAAATCCAGCATCAGGTTGAGTACCTGGGCCTGCACCGACACGTCCAGCGCAGAGACCGGCTCATCCGCCACCACCAGGCGCGGGTTGAGCGCCAGGGCGCGCGCAATGCCAATGCGCTGACGTTGCCCGCCACTAAACGCATGCGGGTAGCGCGCCATATATTCGGTTCGCAGACCGACTAGCCGCAGCAATTCCGCCACGTGATCCTCGCGCTCGGTCTTGGATCGCATCCCGTTAACATACAGCGGTTCGCTGACAATCTCAAATATCGTCATGCGCGGGTTAAGCGACCCAAAAGGATCCTGAAAGATCATTTGCATCTGAGGGCGGAAGCGGCGCATTTCGCGCCGGTCAAGCGCTGCCAGGTCGGTTACTCTGCCATCGGCCTCACGGAAAAGGATTTCGCCGCTGGTTGGGTCAATGGCGCGTAAGATACAGCGCGATACTGTAGTTTTACCGCAACCGCTTTCACCGACCAACCCCAGCGTCTCACCCTCGCGCACGAATAAACTGACATCATCCACGGCACGCACCTGGTTGACCAGTTTGCGCAGCACGCCCTTATAAATCGGGAAGTATTTTTTCAGGTGACGCACCTCGAGCAGCGGCGATTTGGTTGCTGCTCCGGCTTTTGGCTCCAGGGGTTGCATTCCGTCGCTCATAGGCTTTCCTCCTTGGCGAGGGCTGCCCCGGTCTTGGTCATTTTTTTAGTCCCATCTGCTTCGGAATACAGGAAACAACTGACAAAATGATCCTCGTCCACCTCCACCAGGTGGGGCTGCGAAGCATCGCACACCCCGCGCATAAAATGAGTGCAGCGTGGGTGGAACGGACAACCTTTAGGGCGGTTGAATGGGTGGGCAATGGAGCCCGCGATGGTGGGCAATTTGACCCGCGGGTGCGATTGGACGCTTGGAATAGAGCGCAGCAGCGCCTGGGTGTAAGGGTGTTGGGCATCCTTGAATATTTTCATGGCCGACCCTTTTTCCATGACCATCCCAAGGTACATCACCACCACCTCATCCGCCATTTGGGCAATCACCCCCAGATCATGGGTGATGAAGATGATCGATGTTTGGCGTTCTTCCTGTAATTTGCGCAGCAATTTGAGGATTTGCGCTTGGGTGGTCACATCGATGGCGGTTGTCGGTTCGTCAGCAATCAGCAGGCGCGGGTTGCAGCTCAAAGCCATGGCGATGATTGCCCGCTGGCGCAACCCGCCGGAAAGTTGCCAGGAATAAGAGTCGATGCGCTGTTCGGGCATCGAGATGCCTACCGCGCGAAAAACGTCAATGGCAATCTGGCGTGCCTCTTTTTTGCTGACATCCTGGTGGAGCAGTATGGTTTCCATGATCTGATTGCCAACAGTATGTACCGGGCTGAAAGCTGCCATGGGCTCCTGCGGGATGAGCGCAATTTCTGCCCCGCGGATGCGGCGCATTTGCCGGCTGTTGGGATGCAAATGGGTAAGCTCGATCAGTTCTTCGGCGCTGTTCGGATCTCCGTGATGAATGCGGCTGCGCAGGGTCACCTTGCCATTGACGATTTTTGCGCCTGCTTCCAGGATCTGCAAAATCGCCTTCATGGTGACGCTTTTTCCGCAGCCGCTTTCACCAACAATGCCAACCACCTTGCCGGGCATCACATCAAAGCTGACGCCGTCAACAGCGCGGACGATGCCCTCATCCATGAAGAAATATGCCTTCAGATCTTCGACTCTGAGCAACGGTTCCCTGGTTAAGTCATTGGCGGGTTTTATTAGAGGATGTATTTGTGTGACCATAAGCTACCTTTTCCCGCTAATGGCTGTATGGGTCGGCTGCATCGCGCAGCCCATCACCCACCAGGTTGAAGGCCAGGACCGCCACAATCACAATCAAACCCGGGGTCAGTAGCCAGGGAGCCAGTGCCAGGGTCTGAATATTCTGCGCCTCCTGCAGCATCACACCCCAACTGATGGCAGGCGGGCGCATGCCAAGCCCCAAGAAGCTGAGCGAAGTCTCCGTGACGATCATAACCGGGATCGCCAGCGTACTGGTGGCGATGATGTGGCTGGTGAATGTCGGAATCATGTGTTTCACGATGATGCGCGCCTGGCTAGCACCGCCCAATTCTGCAGCCAGCACGAAATCCTCTTCACGCAGCGAGAGGAAGCGTCCGCGCACTTCACGGCCCAGCGTGGTCCAGCCGCGCAGCGCCAGGATGATGGTGATGGCGAAAAACACTTTCTCCGGCGACCAGGTACGTGGCAAGGCCGCGGTGAGCGCCAGCCAGATGGGGATGGTTGGCAAGGATTGCAGCAATTCGATCAGCCGCTGGATGATATTATCGATCCAGCCGCCAAAGTAACCGGAAATGCCGCCCAGCAGTAAACCCAGTACAACGCTGACGATGACGGAGATCATGCCAATGGTCATGGAAATCTGAGTGGCGAACGCCAGCCGTGACCACTGGTCACGCCCAAGGCGGTCGGTGCCTAACAGGAAGATCTGGGCAGCCAGATCATCGTCAGCCTGATCCGCCTTGGCAGCGCTGACCAGATGAATATTGCTATCGAATATGCCAAGCACTGAATAAGACCAACTCGTTCCAAAGAAACGGATGTATGTTTTTTGAGCCTCGTCCGTAGTCCATTTCATTGCGAGTGTGACCGGGTCGCGTTTACCTACTACGCTGGGTACCCAGGGTTTTAGCTGTCCTTCATCCAGCCAGTGGATGCGTTGCACCGGGATAAATGCCAGCCGGGCGTTGGTTTCTTCTGGATCCATGGTAGCGAAGAAATCCGGGATAAAAACCACAATGGCCAGGAAGAGCAAGATCACGGTGCTGATAACTGCCAGTACGTTTTTTCGGAAGCGCCACCAGACCAGCGTCCAATTGGAAGCAATCGAAATACGCTCTTCTTCCTGAGTGGTAACCAACGGTTCTTCGAAGATTTCAGTCGGCGCAGCAACTGCTTCATCGGGGGGATAAATAGCTGGGTCGGCTTTTTCCAAAGGTGCAGCCCCCTCCGGTTGCAGGGTTTTGGGTTCGATACTGTCCATCATTAGGCCTTTTCCATCCGAATACGCGGATCCAGCCAGGCAAGGAGGATGTCAGAAATCAACGTTCCGATGATTGCCAGGAAACAATAAATCATCAATATTGCTCCAGCCAGGTACATATCCTGGTTGATCAGAGAGCGTAGCAGCAACGGACCGATGTTTTGCAGGTTCATCACCGTTGCCACGATCAGACTGCCGGAGAACAACTCCGGTAGATACCAGCCAATGGTGCTGACCAGCGGGTTGATCGCCAGACGCACGGGGTATTTCATCACCAACTGCCACTCCGAAAGGCCACGGGCGCGACCCGAGACTATATACGGTTTGTTCAGTTCATCCAACAGGTTGGCGCGCATGACGCGCGTCAGGCGGGCGGTGCCAGCCAGGCCAATGACGATCATCGGCAGCCAGATATGCTTAAGCAGGTCGATCCCTTTGGCAATCGACCAGGGCGCCTGCTCGAAATCGCGCGAGAATAAGCCGGTGACGCTCAAACCAAACTGTGAATAGGCGAACCACATCAGGATCAAGGCCAGCATAAAGTTGGGAATAGCGACGCCGGTGTAATTGACCACCGTCACCAGGTAGTCCAAAATGGTGTTGCGATGGGTGGCGCTGTAAATGCCGATTGGGATGGCCATGACCCAGGTGAATACAAAGGCAAACAGAGCCAAAATGAGGGTCAACCCGAGGCGATCGTTGATCAATTCTGCATTGGGCAGTTGATATTCCAACGAAAGTCCCAGATCGCCGCGCAGCAGGTTTTGCATCCAGCGAAGATATTGAATATGGACCGGTTGGTCCAGTCCGAATTGATGTTCAAGCATTGCGATTGTTTCTTGATTCAGCGATGAGCCGGTTGACGCCAGGGTAGCGATATAGCTGGTCAAAAAATCTCCCGGGGGAGCCTGAACCAACGCGAAAACCATTATCGAGAAAATAATCAAGAGGATGGGTATGAGAATTAATCGTTGCAGGATATAGCGCAGCATAAAATTTGCTTATCCTTTCTTTCGGCCCGGGCGGAAGATATATTTATATATAACACTGATTTTCCTGCGGGCTGCGCGGAGCAGCCCGCAGGAAATGGTAAGCTAAAAGATGATCCGGTGCGGAACTACGGTTGGAAGTAGAACTGTTCCGGGTTGGCGTTGCCAGGGGTGCGCAGCGGCCAGTCGTTCCCCAGCGTTGTGGGAACATTCATCAGTTTGTTGTTCAAAACGACCACGCCCTGCACCAGTGGGGTCAAGCCAACTGTACCAAGTTCATAAGCCTGGTCCACCCACAGGGTGAAGAGCTCCTGGGCTAGAGCAATTTGCTGTTCAGTGCCGACGGTTTTGCCTTCATCGATGATTTCGACGATGCGGGCAAATTCTGCGGTTGGTTCGACGCCTTCAGCGCCGTTGGTCTGCAGCCACTGGCGCATCAAGGGCGCAATGGCCAGACCGGGCTGGCTGCGCGGGTCAAACTTGGGCGCGCCGGTGAAGGGGAAGCCGGTGGTGTCTTCGTTCCACAGCTCGGTGACGATTTCATTGGCGTCGCGCATTTCAAAGTGTACTGCGCGTTCGCGGACCTGAACGATCGTTCGGACGCCCACTTCCTGCCAGTCGGCAGCTACCATCTGGGCAACATCCGGCCAGTTGGCGAAGTTAGGAACGACCGAGATTTCGATGGAGAACTGCTTGCCGTCTTTATTGGTGCGGAAGCCGTCCCCATCCCGACCGGTCAGACCAAGTGCGTCCAGCATCTGGTTGGCCAGATCCTGGTTGAACTCGGTGTACTTGAAAGCCACGTCGTCACCAGGGTAATACGGATGCCACGGGGCGGGTACTGGCTGGCGGGCTTCGCCCAGACCAAGGAACACGGCCTCTTTGATTTCATCGCGGTCGATGGCATAAGATAACGCCACGCGGAAATCCTTGGATTGCAGCAGTTCAGCAACAACCGGATCCTTATCATAGGTCTGGTTGAAGGTAATGGCTGCATCCGAGCCGCCGAAAGTCGACCAGGTGATGACGCGGTACTTGCCAGCGGCTTCATTTTCCTTGAAGACCGGGTAGTTGCCCATGATAATGTGGCGTTCCTGCATGTCCAGCTCACCAGCAATGGCGGCCAGGTTCAGCGCCTGGCTGTCTTGGAAGAACTTGAACTGAACTTCATCAATGTAGGGCAGTTGATTGCCTTCGGAATCCACGCCGACGTAGTACGGGTTGCGCTGCAGCACCAGGACCTCATCGCTGACGCGGGTCGCGGGTTTCCAGGCAGCCATTACCGGGCGGTCGGGGTTCTCAGCCGGGTTCTTGCGGGTGGCGAACAGTTCGCCCCAGGTCTTGAAGCTGGCGTCAGTGACCATTTTGGCCAATTCATCTGCATTGGCGTATTTGGCATGGAATTGCTTAAGATAATGGGCGGGCAGGAACACAGCATAGGATTTATCGCCGCCGTCCTGGTTGGCCAATTCCATCATCAAAGTGGTGTTGGGGTTGGTGTAAGTCCAGGTGACGGTATACTCATCCACTTTGGCAACGACGGCAGTGCTGCCATCCTGGCTCTGCATCCATTTGGGTACTTTGGGGGTCAAATCAGTGTTCAGCAGGACATCTTCATACCAGAACAAGATGTCGTCAGCTGTGAAAGGCTCACCATCGGACCATTTTGCGCCTTTGCGCATGTGGATGGTCCAGGTGGTGAAATCGTCCGAAGATTCCCAGGATTCGATCAAGCGGGGTTCAATGGTGCTGCCATCAGGCGAAAAGCGTACCAGGGCGTCATAAACAACGCGGGTGTAGTTGTTATAGTCCGATGGGCCAAGGAAACCGCGGTGCCAGGTTCCGCCGTAAACGCCGATGCTTTCCGTTACCGGAACGACCAACGGGTTTTCAGGCAGACGTTCTTCCACGGGGGGCAGTTCGCCCTTTGCGACCAAATCGGCCAGCATGGGAGCTTCTTTATAGGTGGTTACCGCTTCTACCGGAGCGGTAGGTTCTACTGGAGCCGCGGTGGGTTCCGTAACCGGTGCGGGTTCGACCGGCGCAGTAGTCGGGGTTGCGGCAGCCTGGCATCCGGCGAGCAGCACGGCCAGAATGAGGATGACGCTCAGCAGAGGTCTGACACGCAAGAGCTTTTTAGTGTACATGTTTCTCCTTCTCCAGGACGGCTAGGGGTGTTTTTGCGAAAGAGCCGTCGTTACAAAGATGTGGATGGGTCGATGGTACCGATCGGTACAGTGCGAGAACTTAATGGTCTTTTGCTTTTGCTCCTTTCTTGTAAAACCTCTTAAGGTGCACTTTGGCGGATGATCAACTCGGGGTGCAGGACGATTTGATTGCACCCAGCGGGACAATTTTTCATGCGTTCAAATAAAGCTTCAACAGCCCGCGCACCGAGCTCCTGACGGTGTACGCGGCAGGTTGTCAGTGCCGGAGAAACCAGCGCTGCCAGGGGGATATCATCATGTCCAATTATGGCAAGGTCGTCGGGGATTTTGCGGTTAAGATCGGCGCAAGCTTGTAGAGCGCCAACTGCCACAAGGTCATTGTAGCAAAAAATAGCGGTTAATTCATCACACCGTTCTAGCAACTGTATACCAGCCACGTGCCCGCCGGCAACCGTAGGCTGGCAGTGAATGATCCAGTCCGGGTCTACCGCCGCCCCAGCTTGCTCCATGGCAGCCAGGTAGCCTTTTTGCCGTCCCTGCCCGCTAAATGAAGTTGCCGGTCCTGCCATGTAACCAATGCGGCTATGCCCGGTTTGTAACAGATGGCGGGTTGCCAGTACCCCGCTGGCTTCGTCATCCAGGAAAACCGCCTGGTAATCGTCTGAAGTAAAATCGTCCAGGCGGCGGTTTATCAAAACTGCAGCCGGCAGCCGGTTTAGTAGGTTAACCAGGGCAGTAGCTTCGATACGCGAACTACACAGGATCAAGCCGTCCACCCGTTTTTCTTCCAGGGATTGGATCACGGAAATTTCACGCTGCGGATCTTCTTCCGTGTTGCACAAAAAAACATGATAGCCCTGGGCATAAGCCAGAGCTTCGATGCCGCGTGTGATATCCGCAAAGAAAGGGTTCGACACATCCGGAACGACCAGGCCAATGGTGCGCGTTTGTTGAGTAGCCAGGCTGCGGGCAATGGCGCTGGGATGATAATCGAGGTCTTTGATGATTTTCTGGATCCGCTGCCGGGTTACCGGATTAACATCACCCTTTTCATTTATGACGCGAGAAACCGTCATTAATGAAACGCCTGCTCTCCGGGCGACATCGGACATGGACACTCTATTGGACATGTGAAAACTCGGGAAAAAATTGTTAGCGGTATCGTTAGCGCTAACAATAATTATAACAAGGTTAATTGTGGAATCAATACTCTTTAGTTAAGAGTATTGTCACTTTATTAGGATTTATTTGCTTTTCTGCACCAGTACATTTTTCACTTTTTGAATCACAATTGGGTTTCAGTGCTACCCAAAATTAAATCGGTGCGATGCACCAGAGTTTGGTGCGTTACACCTGCTCTTGGCCTTATTTTAGTCGCCGCTCAAAGGCAGGTGCATGCCGCCAAAATGATGTTCCAGCCAGCGCAGACACAAATCAAACCATTGAGCGGCATCTTTGTCGATGTATTTTTCTTCCCCAACGGAGGTCACCGGGGTAGCCAGCGCCAGACCGTGCCCGCCATTTTGGAAAATATGTAACTCAAATGGGACGCGGGCGTGCCCCAGTGCGGCAGCGAATTGTAAAGAGTTCTCCACCGGCACGCGCTCATCAGCGGCGGTCGCAAAAATGAAGGTTGGCGGGGTCCGGTCAGTAACATTGCGTTCGAGCGAAGGAATCGGTACTGGCATAATGGCTGACATGTTATCAAGAATGCATGGATAAGCGAGGATTAATGCATTGGGACGCACCCGCCCCATGGTTCCGACGGCAGCAGCCAGGTGGCCGCCGGCTGAAAAGCCGCACGCCGCAATTTTGACTGGATCGACACCCCACTCCTCCGCTCGGCTGCGAATAAGTTCAAGCGCCGCTTCCGCGTCGTTCAAAGGTTTAAGAAAGGCGGCCTGATCAGCGACCGAATAGCGCAGCACAAAAGCCTGGTAACCGGCCGCCAAAAATGCCAGCGCAATGGGTTCACCCTCACGGTCGGAGCAATAACGGTAAGCTCCGCCGGGGCAAATCATCACCGCCGGGCGGATACTGACATTGGGCATCGCCTCCGATGAGTCATGTAAATAGGTCGTGAGCGTAACACCGGAATTGCTGGTCAGAGTGATTACTTCGGTTCGCACGGTTGACGCCTCACTTTATCAAAATTTGTGAACAATTAAAATCTGCCACTCGAGCAAAACTCTGGGGCATGGGACTGTTTTCTCGATGCTTCTCTGTTACCGACTGGTTATTCACGATAGGCCTTATAGGCATTGATCAGCCCGTTGGTGGATGAATCGTGGTTGGTGACTGTTTCCACCCCCGCCAGTTCGGGCAGGATTTTCTTCGCCAGCTGTTTGCCGAGCTCCACGCCCATCTGGTCAAATGAGTTGATCTCCCAGATTACGCCCTGGGTGAAGATTTTGTGCTCATACAGCGCAATCAAAGCGCCAAGCACCCGCGGCGTTAATTTTGGATACAAAAACGAGTTGGTCGGGCGGTTGCCCGGGAAAGTCTTGGCCGGGATCAATTCCTCGAGTTGCGTCCCGGAATATCCGGCAGCCCCCAATTCAGCGCGGGCTTCCTCCGGCGTTTTACCCATCATTAATGCTTCGGTTTGCGCCAGGAAGTTCGACACCAAAATGGCTTGATGGTCGCCCAGCGGGTTTTGACTGTTGGCCGCTGCCAGAAAATCGCAGGGAATCAACTGGGTGCCCTGATGAATGAGTTGGTAGAACGCATGCTGCCCATTGGTGCCGGGTTGCCCCCAGATGACTGGTCCGGTGGAATAATCCACCCATTTTCCCTGGCGAGTGACGCTCTTGCCGTTGCTCTCCATGTCACCCTGCTGGAAATATGCGGGGAAATGCACCAGATATTGATCGTACGGCAGGATGGCCTGCGACTGAGCGCCGAAGAAATTGTTGTACCAGATGCCAAGCAGCCCCATGACAACCGGGATGTTTTTCTCGAAAGGTGTGCTGCGGAAATGTTGGTCCACCTGATGAGCGCCTGCGAGCAATTCTTCGAAGTGCTCCATACCAACGTACAGCGCAATCGATAGGCCAATGGCTGACCAGAGCGAGTAACGTCCGCCAACCCAATCCCAAAACTCGAACATGTTACGCGTGTCGATGCCAAACTTGCTCACCGCCTCGGTATTGGTTGACATGGCAGCGAAATGTTTGGCAACTGCAGCTTCATCCTGCGCTGCTTTAAGGAACCAGTTGCGCGCAGAGTGCGCGTTGGTCATGGTTTCCTGGGTGGTGAACGTCTTGGACGCCACCAGGAACAAGACGGTTTCGGGGTTTACCAGTTTGAGGGTTTCGACCAGGTCAGAGCTGTCCACATTGGAAACAAAATGCACCCGTAAGTCGGGGCGGGCGTAAGGTTTTAACGCTTCGCACACCATTTTTGGCCCTAAATCCGAGCCGCCGATCCCGATGTTGACAATATCGGTTATGGCTTTGCCGGTATAGCCCTTCCATTCGCCAGAGCGCACGGCTGAACTGAACTCCCGCATTTTATCCAGCACCCGGTTGACTTCTGGCATCACATCCTGACCATCCACGTACACTGCGGTATTCGAACGGTTGCGCAACGCCGTATGCAGCACCGCCCGCCCTTCCGTGGTATTAATCTTGTCGCCGTTGAACATGGCCTCGATGCGCTGACCGAGATCGGATTGCCGCGCCAGGTCCAAAAGCAGCGCCATTGTCCGCTCGGTAATACGGTTCTTGGAGTAATCAAACAATATATCGCCAAAACGCAGCGAAAAACGCTCAAAACGGGCAGGATCCGCCGCGAATAAATTCCGCATGTGCAGTTGCGCGATTTCGCGCTGATGCTCAACCAACGCCTGCCAGGCGGGGGATTCGACCAGCTTTAGCATTACTTTTCTCCTATAAATCCTTGAATGATTATCTTTTCACGCACCACCGCCGGTAGTTGGCTGTCCGCTGAAATCAACCTGGGGACGTTAATCAGGCTTTCGTAAGGGGCAGCCTGACCAGCCAAGGGATGAACGGCCATATTTCCTCCTGCCAAAAAACCAGAAGCCTATTCGACTCTGGAATTAGCGTTGAATCCGCGCGGAGCCACCCCTGGCAAACGCCTTGACCTGCTCGAGAGTTGCCATGGTGGTATCCCCCGGGAAGGTGGTGATCAATGCGCCGTGCGCCCAACCCAGATTAACCGCTTCCTGCGGTTCTTCGCCTGCCAGTAATCCGTAAAACAGCCCCGCGGCAAAACCGTCACCGCCGCCGACCCGGTCGTAAACTTCCAATTCAGCAGTCGGCGAAATATATGTTTTCCCGTCGATCCAGGCAACGGCCCCCCAGCTATGCCGGCTGGTCGAATGCACTTCGCGCAGCGTGGTAGCCACGACTTTAATTTGCGGATATTTTTCCAACACCTCGTCGATCATGCCAAAAAAGACGCTTGGATCCAGTTTGGATTTGGCGGCAATCTTTGGTCCGGCGATCCCCAGCCCCAGTTGCAGGTCTTCCTCGTTTCCCACCAATACATCCACATTTTCAACGATGCGGGAAATAACGGATTGCGCTTTGGTTGCGCCGCCCCAGATATTCCATAATTTGGCGCGGTAGTTGAGGTCAAAAGAGGTAACCGCTCCGGCCTTCTTAGCCGTTTTCATGCCTTCGATGATCACTTCGCCGGTCGTCTCTGACAGCGAGGCAAAGATGCCGCCGCTGTGCAGCCAACGCACGCCTTCTGCCAAAATGGCCTGCCAGTCAAAGTCACCCGGCTTGAGCTCGGCGGCAGCCTCATTGGCGCGGTTGTAGAATACCACCGGCGCGCGCATGCCGTAGCCGCGATCGGAGTAGATGGTCGCCATGTTGGGTCCATTGACGCCGTTGTGGGTGAAGTGCTTGTAAAACGGCTTGATTCCCATGGCACGCACGCGTTCAGCAATCAAATCGCCAATGGGGTAATCCACCATAGCAGCCACCACACCCGTCCGCAGCCTGAAACAATTGGCCAGATTAGCCGCCACATTATATTCGCCGCCGCTGGGATGCACCTGCCATTCCGTGGCTTTGCTGAAGGGGACGATGCCTGGATCGACCCGGTGGTTAAGCGCGCCAAGTGAAACCAGGTCCAACGAACCAGTTTGCGGAATGTTCAAACCTTTAGCCATGAGTTTTATCCTTTGCTGAATGGATTAGCGATTTATTATTGCACAATTTACATTTGATGGTTGAATGTGGTCTAGAACTTCAAGGGCTTGCTATGATCAAGCTGAATCGCGGATAAACAATTCGGGTTCGATCTGGTAGGCAGCCGAACTGCCCTCACCGGCGATGAGGTCGATCAGCGCGCGCATGGCCAGCCGGCCAATGTGCGTCAATGGCACATGCATGGTGGTCAGTTGCGGGCGGATGATCGTCGCCAGTGGAATATCATCTACCCCGATAATGGCGACATCCTCGGGCACCCTTTTACCCAGTTCCTGGCACATCTGCATAGCGCCGACTGCCACGAGGTCGTTGTAGGCGAAGATCGCGTTCACGTCAGGCCGGCGCCGCAATAAAACTGCAGCAGCCTCACGTCCGCCTTCCGTGGTTGGCTGGGTGCTCATCACGAGTTGGGGATTATAGGGGATTTCCGCGGACCGCAGCCCGTTTTTATAGCCGTCCAGCCGGCGCTGATTGGAAAACGAATTGGCTGGACCGCCAATGTAGGCAATTACCCTGCGATCTAAACCCATAAAATGTTGCAGCACGCGCTGCGCGCTGCGGTGATCGTTGACGTTGATTGTGATCAGGTTCGCGTGGGATTGTTTGAGCTCGCGATTAACCAGTACAATCGCTGGGAAACGCTGCACTTGATATTCCAGAGCCTGACCCGATAAACGCGAACTGCACAGGATTACGCCATCGATCCCCTTTTGCCACAGCGTTTCCAGTGCGGCAGTTTCACGGACAGCGTCTTCATTGGTGTTGACCAGAAAAATATTGTAAAGGTTTTCGAAGGCAGCGTCTTCCACGCCGCGGGCTATTTGAGCAAAAAACGGATTGGTATTATCCGGCACCACCAAACCGATGGTGGTCGTCTGACTGGTCGCCAGCCCGCGGGCAAAAGTATTGGGGCGGTAGCCCATTTCCTCCACCAGGCTCAGAATGTGCTGGCGGAGTTCATCGCTCAACCCGGGTTTGTTGTTGATCGCCCGGGAAACGGTCATCATGGATACATTGGCAGCTTTGGCGATATCGGCGAGTGTCGTTCGTTTGATCATTTTCATTTCCGCGGTATGATATTCGTTATATAAGCCGCAGGCAAATAATGTTATAATATTACTGTTACGTTAGCGCTAACTCAACACAATTGTAGCACAATTTTCGGCAAGATGGGTTCATCCATTAATCAGAAGTGCCAAAGCGAATGCAATTAATCAGGGTGCGGAGGAAAAGATCCAATGAGTACAGAATTTACCAAAGCCTATGATTTCAGTGGGCAGAGCATCGTTATCACAGGCGGAGCGGGCGTGCTGGGCGGTGAAATGGCCCGGGCGCTGGGCGAACGGGGGGCGAATGTCGCAATTTTAGATTTCAACCTGCCGGCAGCCCAGAAAATGGTGGATGGTCTGGCATCGATCCCAGGCGCGGGAAAGGTCATAGCTGTGCAAGGCAACGTGTTGGACAAGGGCTCGTTTCAGGCGGCGGTGGATTTTATTCTGGCGGAATTTGGAAAAATCGACAGCTTGATTAATGCTGCCGGCGGCAATAAACCCGACGCGACTACCAGCGCCGATAAAACCTTTTTCGATCTGGACGAAAGCGCCATCCGCTGGGTATTTGACCTGAACCTGCTCGGTACCATCGTGCCATCGCAGATCATCGGCAAACACATGGCTGACCGCAAGCAAGGCGTGATCCTCAACGTTTCCTCCATGAACGCGTTTCGCCCATTGACCCGTATCCCCGCTTATTCTGCTGCCAAAGCTGGCGCCAGCAACTTCACCCAGTGGCTGGCGGTACACATGGCGCAGGAATATTCGCCGCTCATCCGCGTCAATGCCATTGCCCCCGGCTTCTTCTTGACCGAGCAAAACCGCTTTCTGATGACCGAGCAGAGCACCGGCGAATTAACAGCGCGCGGCCAGAAAATCCTCGATCACACCCCGATGGGTCGTTTTGGCAACCCGGAGGATTTGAACGGCACCGTGTTATGGCTGCTCTCGCCAGCCTCCGCATTCGTAACCGGGATCATTGTGCCCGTGGACGGCGGTTTTTCAGCCTACAGTGGCGTCTAACCGACAGGTTATCCTTTGGGCCATGGTTCGGTTCCGCGGCAGGTAGGCCAGATTGCAGGTGGAGGTTATCCGCAATGATTTATTCTCAAAATTACTCCCCAACCGGATTGCTGGACCAGCAAACGATTTATGAGACCCTGGCACAAGGGTTCGAGGGAAAATTTACCGGGCAGAAAGTCCTGGCATTAATCCCCGACCATACCCGCTCGCTGCCGCTGCCCGATTTGTTCCGCATGGTGGTGGAAATCCTGCGCGACGCCCGCCAGCTTGATTTTATGATTGCGCTGGGCACCCACCCCGCCATGACCGAGCAGCACATCCTGAAAATCATCGGAATCACTCCGGAAGAACGCAGCACCACCTATGCCCGCATTGGGTTGTTCAACCATGCCTGGAACGACCCGGGCATGTTGACCTCGCTTGGTACGATGGACAAGGATGAGATTCGCAAAATCGCCGGCCCCAGTTGGCATCCGTCGCTGCCCGAAGAAGTGGCGATCCGCGTCAACAAGTTGGTGCTCGAATACGACCACATCTTGATCATCGGGCCCACTTTCCCGCACGAAGTGGTCGGCTTTTCGGGCGGCGCTAAATACATTTTCCCGGGCATTTCCGGGGCGGACATGATCAACGCCACCCACTGGCTGGGCGCGTTGGCGGGGGTGGTGGGTACCATCGGCATCAAAGACACGCCGGTGCGCGCCATGATCCACGCCGCTGCCGCCCGACTTAATACCCCCATCACGCTGGCGGCCCTGATTGTCGAGGGGCACGATTTGGCTGGACTGGTAATAGGCGACGTTTATGACGCCTGGAATGCAGCGGCGGATCTTTCGGCGCAACGCCACATCCGCTGGGTCGAGACGCCTTTCAAACGGGTATTATCCTGGGCGCCAGCCATGTACGATGAATTGTGGACGGCTGCCAAGGCCATGTATAAGCTGGAACCCGCCGTTGCCGTCGGCGGCGAGGTGATCATATACGCGCCGCACCTGGACGTGGTCAGCCATGTGCACGGCAAGTACATCTACGAGATTGGTTACCACATCCTGCCGTACTTCCTAACCGATTGGGAGCGCTTCAAGCATGTGCCGCTAGGCGTGCTGGCGCACAGCACCCATGTGCGCGGCTCGGGTGTGATGGAAAATGGCAAAGAAAAGGCTAACGTGCGCGTGGTACTGGCCAGTAAGGTTTCGCCGGAAGACTGCGCCCGTCTGAACCTGGGCTATTTGGATCCAGCCGATGTCGATGTGGAGTCCTGGAAAGACCGCGAAGATGAAGGCATTTTGTACGTGCCGCGCGCCGGTGAAATCCTATTTCGCAAAATTCCAGCCGCTTAAGCGCCTGTTGAGAACGTTGACTGACAGTGGGATAATCAGGCCATCGATTTCGCCCCACTATTACACCGATGAGTAAACAAATCATGGAGCAGTACATGACTACAAATTATGCACTCGGGATTCTTGGACTTGGCGTGATGGGCCGCAGCCTGGCACAAAATTTCACCCGCAACGGCTTCCTGCCGATCGGTTATGATGTTGCGCCAAAACTGCCAGCTGACTTTGAAGTCAAGGTCACCAACTCGCTCGAGGAGTTAGTCCATGCGCTGACACCCCCGCGTACACTCTTCTTGATGGTCCCGGCCGGCGCTCCGGTTGACACCGCTATTGCATCGCTCAAACCTTACCTGTCAAGGGGGGATCTGATTATCGACGGCGGAAACTCCTTTTTTATGGACACCGAACGCCGGGTGAAGGAGCTGGCGCAGGAGGGGCTGCTATTCATTGGCACCGGCGTCTCCGGCGGGGAAAGCGGGGCTTTGTGGGGACCCAGCCTGATGCCTGGCGGATCGGCGGAGGCCTGGCCGATGGTGCAGAAAATGTTCGAATCCATTGCCGCCAAGGCGGATGACGGCGAGCCGTGCGTTGGCTGGATGGGATCCGGCGGCGCCGGGCATTACGTCAAAATGGTGCATAACGGCATCGAGTATGGTGATATGCAATTGATTGCCGAAATCTACGATTTATTACACCGCGGCGCTGGCATTTCCAACCAGGAATTAGCCAAAATTTTTACCCGCTGGAATGAGGGTGTATTACGCTCCTATTTGATTGAGATTACCGCCCAGATCCTGGAACGCATGGACGAGGAGACCGGTCAACCGCTGGTGGATTTGATCCTGGACGAGGCTGCCCAGAAAGGCACCGGCAAATGGGCTTCGCAAAACTCATTCGACCTGGGCATCGCCATCCCCACCATTAATTCAGCGGTTGAAAGCCGCATGATTTCGGCGCTCAAATCCGAGCGCATTGCCGCCGCCAAAGTGCTCGGCAAAACTGACACATTCAGCGGCGACCGCCAGCATCTGGTTGCCGCCGCCGAACAGGCGCTATATGCCAGCAAGATCATTTCCTACGCCCAGGGGCTGCAACTGCTGGCAGCCGCCTCGCAGGAGTACCACTGGAATCTGGAACTCTCGCAGATCGTGCGCGTATGGCGCGCGGGCTGCATCATCCGGGCGGCGCTGCTCAGCGATATCACCGCAGCCTATGTTGCCAACCCGGCGCTGCCGAACCTGCTGCTCGATAAAGCCTTCAAAGAGGCTGTACTCACCCGCCAGGCTGCCTGGCGTGAAGTGATTCAAACCGCAGTCGGCCTGGGAATTCCGATGCTGGCGACCAACGCCTCGCTGGCGTATTTTGACGCCTATCGTTCGGAACGCTTGCCCGCCAACCTGACTCAGGCGCAGCGTGATTATTTTGGCGCTCACACGTACCGCCGCATCGACCGCGAGGGCACGTTCCACACCCGCTGGGAAGATTAATAAACCCAACTGCCCTATTCCAGCGTAACCTTAATTAACGATGTTAAAATGGATTATTCCGGCGGCATCCCCTTGATATTATGACGATCTGCCCAGGTGCGTTCGACTGCGCCTGAATTGAAATGATAGAGGTGAATAGATGATGAATACCACTACACAGTTATTGGAAGCTGGACAATCGGTCTGGTACGACAATATTCAGCGTAATCTCCTTAAAAACGGCGAAATGGCCGGGATGATCGCCCGCGGCGAAATCCGCGGCGTCACCTCCAATCCGTCCATATTCATGAATGCCATCACCAAATCGCAGGATTATGACCAGAGCTTGCTACCTCTGGTTGATTCAGGATTATCCGCCGAGGAAATTTTCTTCCGGCTGGCAATCGAAGATATTCAAGCAGCCACAGATCTGTTCCTGCCGCTTTACCGGCAGTCCAAAGGCGGTGACGGCTATGTAAGTTTGGAAGTCAGTCCGTATCTGGCAAACGATACTGAAAGCACGCTGGTGCAGGTCAAAAAGCTGTGGCAGTTGGTAGATCGCCCAAACCTGATGATCAAGATACCGGCAACCAAAGCCGGCATCCCAGCGATTACCGCCGCGATTGCCGCTGGAATCAACGTCAATGTGACGCTCATCTTTTCGCTGCAACGTTACAGCGAAGTGATGGATGCCTACCTGAAAGGCCTGGAACAACGCACAGCAGCCGGGATGCCGGTCGATACGATCGCCTCGGTAGCCTCTTTTTTTGTTTCGCGGGTGGACACCAACGTGGACAAGCGCCTGCAAAGCATCGTCCAGGCCGGCGGAGCGAAGGCCAAACAGGCGGAAGGTCTGCTTGGTAAAGCTGCCATTGCCAACGCCCGCCTGGCTTACGCTGCCTACAAAAAAGTCTTCAACAGCGAACGTTTTCTCAAGCTCAAGAAGCAAGGCGCGCGCGTCCAGCGCCCGTTATGGGCTTCGACCAGCACCAAGAACCCGGCTTACCGCGACGTGATGTACGTGGAGGAGCTGATTGGCCGGGATACGATCAATACCATTCCGCAGCAAACGCTGAATGCATTCCTGGATCACGGCAAGGTGCGCCCAAGCTTGGACGAAGATTTGACCGGGGCAACCAAAGCGTTGGCTGACCTGGAAACGTTGGGCATATCGATGGACGAGGTCACCTACGAGCTGGAGGTGGAGGGCGTCAAGACCTTCGCCGATGCGTTTACCGTGCTGCTGGACGCGGTCAAAGCGAAAACCGGAGCAGCAGTTCAATAACCTCCGTGCGATGCACCTTTAAGGTGCTTTGCACGTGCACTAGAACTTTATTTGCGTGCGCAGGCGATTGTATCTTCCGAGAAAAGGGAAACATATGGAATCGTACAAGCACCAGCTATTTGAAATCGATTACTCTGAGATGAAAGATATGTTA
>MGMG01000005.1:42803-43760 GCA_001796355.1 Chloroflexi bacterium GWB2_54_36
TAAAATTGTAATTGCATTCAATAATAGACCAACCGAAACTATAACACTATTTGCTCGTAGGCAGTTAGATAGTAAGGAATCAAAACAAGCGCATCATTACAAATATTTATCTGAGCTTGGTATTCCTGTACCAAAATTATACGGAACTAAATGCGATAGCAAAGGCCGCGAAATATTGCTACTAGACTATGCAAAAGAGATTGTCGATGAAAATACATTCTTCTCTTCTGAAAATAACATAAAGAAATTTATAGATCTATCTGCACAATTATCTTGTATTACACTTACATTTGAGTATTTATCGCTAATTGGCCGAGATATGGGGAAAAAAAGTGATACAAGGGATTGGAAAACTTGGATACCATGGTCGATTCATATTCTTGATAGAATTTGGGATTTAGCTAAAAAAGGTAATTTGAACAAGGAGTTGGAAAAGCTACGTAATTCAAATGAAATAAAAACAGATCTACAAACAAACGCACTGGCATTACTTAGGGTTATCAATAGCCTTGAAATTGGAATTGCCCATAGCGATTTTAGACCAAATAATATGGTTATGCTCACAAAAAACGGTCAACTTGGATTGATAGATTTTGAGGATGTCATCCTTGATGCAAAGCATTATGATATTGCCCGATATCTGGGCGCCCCTGCATCGCTTTTTAAATGGGATGATGAACTTAGAGATGAGTACATTGACTATTTTATAGAAAGAAATGATTTTTATAGTGGGAAAAAACTTAGTCACACTGCTTTTAAACAAGAAATATTCAATATTTGGTATGCTCGTTCACTTAACCTATGGGAATGGCTACCTCATGAATATGGGGGACCATCATATAGCTTCACTCCTGCAGGAAAGAATAGGGAAGAACGCTGTAATAATATATATTTATGCCTAAAAGCTCTAGTTGATCATCGAAACGAAATAGCCCAGGAAAAATCCACCTAACAATC
>MGMG01000006.1 GCA_001796355.1 Chloroflexi bacterium GWB2_54_36
TGACTACTGGCAGTGTACCCGGCATACCGGCGCACACCGGGCAGACGGCGCTGTTGGGTGCAGCCTGGGTGAGATCGAGAACCGGGCAAGCGCAGAACATTTTTGAGCGGGTCGCAAGCTCCGCGTGGACTTCCAGGCCAATTACCGTTTCGTAGTTCATGAAAACCATCCAGATGGGGAGATTGAAGTTGATTCTACCATTAGCGTTCTCTCATATGGGCACGCGGGGATTTATGAAAAGCTCCGATAACTCAACGACGCTTTGTGTCCAGGCCTAACTAATCCGCAGGTGCGAATGTTCCCTCACCCAACCGCGCCCCGAAACAACCCAGAGCGGGGAACAAGCTTAAGTCTAGGTTTTTGGGCGCGAAGCGCCTAAAAACCTAACATGCAGGATGCTTTTTCCGTTTCTGGCTTTTTCAGTAGGCAATGGGTGGGAAGTTAAGGCGACTTTCGATAATATCTGCATTAACTATTAAGCCGCGACTCACCCAGGTAGCCAAGCTCTGCCAGGGCCTGCAGGATCGCATCGGCGCCGCCCGGGCGCAGCACCACGATGGTAGGGGAGATTTCTTCACCCAGGAAGCGGCTGGCGCGAACATTCCGCAGCGCTGTCAGGATTTCCGGCCGGGAAACGCGCAGCAATTGAACTTTTTCCAGGGCGGCTTCCGTGCCGTGCTGCTCCCAGCGCTCCAGGGCATGGATCATTGCTGGCGCGAGCGGAGCGCTGCTATGCTTTTTTAGTAGACTGATGAGTTGTGCAACGCGCAGCCCTTGCTGGCGCGCGCGCTCCAACGATTCCGGCGTGATGCGATAGTGGTAAACAGCAGCGTCTTCACCGAGCCAGGTGCAAAAACGCGCAAGCTGATAGCGCACCGCGAGCGGTGCAAGACGTGGTACATCCAAATGCCCGCCGCTGTGGACGTTGACCTGCCCGTCTTCAGCAGCAAGACCAGGCGGTGTCTGTTCCGCCCATAAAGCGGCAGCCCAGGTTGACGGGCGGAAGGCAGCGGTGGGCGCGTCGGGACCGGGTGCAGCCAGGTCGAGGAATCCGAGCCAATGTAAGGGCCCGCAGATCAAAGAACGCACCACCTCGCCGTCCACCTCATCCCAGGTAGCAAAGCCGCGCAGGAACTGATCTGTTCCGGCTCGTCGGATGAACCACGAATCGTAATCCCCCGCCGGGCGTTGAAAATCCGGGTCGCGCTCGCGGATTGCAGCCGTGAAAGCAGCCAGACTCCACCATGAATCCCGGGGCAGCTGGTTGAGGTGCTCCAGGATGCGCGCGCGGGCTTGCAGCGCATCATTCGTCCAGTCACCCTCGAACACCAGACCGGGTAGCAATCGCATTTCGTTGTAGGTTGGGCTGTGCCGCCAGGCGCTTGCCAGTTGCGCCAATGCCTGCGCGCGCGACGCTTCCAGAAAATGGCGCACCGGTTCAGGCAGCGGCAGGTCGTTAGCATCCAGCAGGCCGGCGGCGAATAGCAGCGCTCGCAAATGAGGCAGCGGGATCTCCCATTGATTGGATGGAATGTGATCCAGCGGGATTTGTAACCGCAGCGCAGCCAGCAGCGTGCAGGCGTGATTCAACACCCGGTCAGTAGCGGGAATGGGGTAAACCGTCTCGCCGGGGGCAGCGGGGCGACCCAGCACATTCGTCACACGGCGCTCCGGAATTTGCATAAGAGCAAATAAATCACCCGGGATATAGGCATACTGCTGTGGTTCCGGGAGCGTGTCCAGGAACGCCTGCCCGATCAGGCCGTAATACCACAACATTTCCGCGGGTGTACGTGGATTGAGATCAGGGCGCTCACGATCGCGGCGGGCAGCGCCCATCGAGCGTACATCGCCATAGGTGCGGGTGAACTGCGCCCAGGATAGCAAACCGCCTTGCTCAACAAGTACGGTTAGCGCATCCTGTGCAGCGACGGGTAGCACTCCGATAATCTCGTTGGCCAACTCGGGGTCAAGCATCGCGCGGGTCAGCATGGGCAGCGCCGCGCGGACGTTGGGCGCATCCACTTCAATCCCCCACAGCCCCGCAATCATTTTAAGAAAGCCAAGGTCGCGACCGTGCAGGGAATGGAGCAAATCAGGCAGCGGCATCAGCGGATCCCAACAGTTCCAAGCTCCCGAATAGCCTGCGCAGCCAAATCGATGGTATGGCGGTGAATCTTCTCTGGAGCGCGCTCGATCTTGCCCTTGAAATCAGCGATATCGCAAAACTGGCTGGCAAAATCACAAGCGTAGGCTTGATTGGCAAGAGAATTGCACTTACCTTGGATGCTTCCAGACATGGGACGCTATACATCCGATATAATAACGGGATGAACCGATTATACTCGCACATTCTAAAGCGGAGATCAACCGGGGATCGGGCATGATATATGCACGAACGTTTTGACTCAACGGAATTGTAAGGCCGCCTTTCCAAACCGTAGGGGTTTTGCAAAGTCTTTACAAGGCAGATTTGTTATAATTTCATAACTGAATCCGTCTGGCAATTGAGGTACCCATGGCATTGAGGGGTAATCTGCGTGATTTTTCATTCACGCAAATACTAAATTTGGTAAACTTGGCGCAAAAAACCGGCCTGTTGACCGTTGAGGGCCCCGGGGAGATGGCGCACGTCTATTTCCGCGACGGAAAGCTGGCGCTGGCGCTGATCGGGCGGGAGGAGAGCGACCTTTCGGCCATCCTTGCTCGCAGCCGCAAGATCACGGCCAACCAGGCGCGGGTAATCCGCGAACGAACGCGAACGATGACCGACAAAGAGGTCGGGTTGTTGCTGATTAACGCTGGGTATTTATCCCAAAAGGATGTCCTAGACAGCCTGCAGTTGTATTCCATTGAGGTGATTCGGCGTTTGTTCACCTGGGTGGAGGGCATCTTCCAGTTTGACCAGAGTTCAGCCGTACCCTCCGGAAAAATCCCGGTACGGGTCGACCTGGAAAATCTGATCGTGGAAGGGTCGCGTCAGTTACGAGAGTGGGAGCAACTTCAGGAAGAAATTCCCAGCCTGGATATGGCGCTCAAGTTCACTGACCGGCCTGGAACCAACCTGCGGCATCTTAACCTGAATCTGGAAGAGTGGCGGGTAGTGCGCTATGTGAATCCTAAAAATTCCATGCGCCAGATCGCCCAGGTCACTCACATGAATGACCTTGAAATTCGCCGGATAGCCTACGCTTTGCTGCAGGCTGGAGTTGTGGATATCGTACGGCCGGGCGGGACCCCACCGGTAATGCCGCCGCCCCGGTCGCTGCCGCCCGTGAACAAAGAGGAACACAAGTCGCTCGTCCAACGGTTGATTAACCGGATCCGCTCCCTCTAGTTCTGCGGTAAAGGAAAAAGGATGCAAAACGTCAAAATCGTAGTCACCGGACCTTTCAACGCAGGCAAAACAGAATTTATCCGCTCGGTCAGCGAAATCGATGTAGTCTCCACCGAACGCAAAATTACAGCTGAAGCTGAGAAGGTCAAAAGCAGCACTACCGTGGCGATGGACTTTGGACGCATCACCGTAGATGACGATCTGGTTTTGTATTTATTCGGTACACCCGGCCAGAAACGTTTTGATTTTATGTGGGAAATTCTGTCTGAGGGGATGCTCGGTTTTATCGTCATGGTGGACAGCGCCCACCCCGAGACCTTCCGTGAAGCTCGCAGCATCCTGGAGACCTTTCACGCCTACGCGCCAACACCCTATGTTGTGGCAGCAAACAAGCAGGATTGCGACGACGCCTGGGAAGCAGAAGATTTACGGCTGGCCCTGCGGCTCGATCCGCAGGTGAAGCTGCTGCCGTGCGTTGCCAGCCAGAAGGAAACGGTCAAAACTATCCTGTTGGAGCTGCTGTACAGCATCCTTGAAACGATCGAAACACCAGCGGATTGATTGGCGGAAAAAAATCTGATGATCAATTGACCAGAAAAACTGGCCTAATTTGAGTTAAAATGGTTCTTTCTGGTTGGAACGAAGCCTTTCGCGGTTGATTTCTGGTTAAAAATATTGGCAAATATCTTCCAACAACCTCGATCTCTGCAAACTACAGGCAATCCAATCTTCTCAACCCAACGGGGGTTCTGCGCATTCTTCCCAGGAAGAATAAACGGCGACCCGCTCTCGAGGTCATGATGACCGAATCCGAACCCTGCAATTGCTCCGTTCAAATGGCCCAGATTGTGCTTGAAGGCGCCCGAGAGGTGCTGAACAGCGCTGAAATGGCTACTTTGTTTGAATCCGCCGGGGTGCGGCTGCCCGATACAACCAGCCCAACCACTGCAGACGGGAATGACATCAAGTTGCTGGCTGCAGCCCTGGAGATGCGTTACGGTGCTTTAGGGTCCCGCGGCGCAGCAGTACGAATTGGCCGGGCGTCTTTTCAAGGCGTGATGCAGGTCTTTGGAAGCGAAGACGGCTTTGAGGCTGAAGAACACCGGCTGCTGCCGGTGCGCAAGCGGGCGCGCGCCGGATTGGAAAAGCTGGCAGCTATTTTTGAATGCGCTTGCGGTATCCATATGGCAGTTACCACTGAACCGGAAGCCTGGCTTTGGACGCTGGCGGATTGCGAGACCTGTCATGATCCGCGGGTGGAAACGACCGTTTCGCATTTTTTGCTTGGGCTGCTGCGGGAGTATCTGGCCTGGAGTAGCGGTGGTAAAGTGTTTCAGGTAGAGGAAACTGCCTGCCACGCCGACGGCGATCCCAACTGCGTCATTCGCATTCAGCGGTTACCGCTGGATTAACCGACGTGCGATCCACCTACGAGGTGCGTTGCATGTGTTCTGTTCGAAAGCATACGATCGCGAAGCGGAGCAAAGGAATACCGCCATTCTGATGTCGGATTTCGCGGCTGCCGGGATATTTTCCTAAATCAAAACCAACCGCCGCCCCTCAATCCGACCTACGAAATTCCACTTTTCTTGACTTTTCCTTTCCTGCAGACTATACTGACAAGAGATCGATAAATACAACGGGGAGCCCGGTAAGCCGGGCTGAGAGGAAGGCGTGAAACCTTCGACCCGCAGACCTGATCCGGATAATGCCGGCGGAGGGATATGCTTGAGTATCAGCCGAACCCTCCCCACAAGGAGGGTTTTTTGATGGATAACACACGAGCCGTGGTCTTTGCCAACGGCGAACTGGTTAACGCCGCAGCCGTGCGGGTGGTGTTGCAGCCAGAAGACACACTGGTGGCGGCTGACGGCGGCTACCTGCACATGAAAAAGCTGGGCATCCAGCCGCACTTGTTGATCGGCGACCTAGATTCGCTGCCAGCGCAAGAGGTGGAAAGCCTGCGGGCTGCCGGCGTGGAACTGGAAATTTACCCGCGCGAAAAAGATGCGACCGATCTGGAACTGGCTCTGGCGCGCCTGGCGGAGCGCGGCGTCCATGAAATTCGAGTGGTTGCAGCCCTGGGCGGCCGTCTCGACCAGACCCTGGCCAATCTCTACCTGTTGGAGATGGACGAACTTAAGGGCATCGACGTGCGTCTGGATGACGGGCGCGAGGAAATTTTAATCATCCGCTCCAGGGCGACGGTGGCCGGCA
>MGMG01000007.1:0-1191 GCA_001796355.1 Chloroflexi bacterium GWB2_54_36
TGCCCGGTGATAAATGACGATTGGACGTGATCCGCCAGGAAGTAGATGGCGTGAGCGATCTCTTCCGGCTGGCCGATCCGCCCGTTGACGGTGCGGCGCGCCAGATTTTCAAGGCGTTCCGGCATGCTACCGCCGCCGGCATGGTCGCGGTTGAGGCCGGCGCGCAGCATGGGCGTATCCACAGCGCCTGGCAGGATGGCATTAACCCGAATGGCATCGGCGGCAAACTCAATGGCCATGGCGCGCGTCAGCGCCAACAGCCCGCCCTTGCTGGCGGCATAGGCGGAAATGTTGGCAGAAGTTGCCACAGCATGCACCGACGAGACATTGACGATCGCCCCTGCGCCGCTGGCTTTGAGCAGTGGGTGGGCCAGTTTGGCGCCAAGGAACACCGAGCGCAGGTTGGAAGCGATAACCCGGTCCCATTCCTCGACGCTGGTTTCCAGCAGCGGTTTGGTGATCTGCATGGCAGCATTGTTCACCACAGCACTTAAGGTTGTCGTGAACGTGCTGGTGCGGGCATAAATCATCTCGATATTGGCCGGATCGGCGATATCCGCCTGAATGAACAGGCCGTCTGCCGGGAAACCATCGCCAAATGCCTGTCGGTCAACCCCAATGACGCGCCAATGATTTTCAGCAAACAACTTCACGGTTGCCCGCCCGACGCCCCCAGCCGCTCCGGTGATTAACACTGCGCGTTGATCTGCCATCCGTTTTTCGCTCATTTCTTCCAGTGTTTGAATTCCAATCCCTTAAGCTAATTCTACCGTCAAGTAGTTCAAGCCTGTGCCGAACTCTGGAAGGCGCTCAATGGGCTGGCGTCCAACCCCAATCCCTCCAACAGGTTGCGGATGGTGTTCCAATGCACCCGCTCCCAGGCCGCCGGGCTGGAATTGGAATTATGCGCCGCCAGCATGACATTGTTCATGGACTGCAGCGGGGAATCAAGCGGCAGCGGCTCCGCCTCGAAGACATCCAGCGCTGCCCCCCCAATCGCGCCCGATTGCAGCGTAGCTACCAGCGCCTTTTCGTCCACGACTGGCCCGCGTGCAGTGTTGATCAATACCGCGTGCGGCTGCATCCACCCCAGCGTTTCGGCGTTGATCAGATGGTGGCTGGTCGGGTTCAAGTCGCAGTTGATGCTGACAAAATCAGACCGCTGCAACAAGTCCTTCAAACTGGTCATTT
>MGMG01000007.1:1205-29996 GCA_001796355.1 Chloroflexi bacterium GWB2_54_36
GACGCGCGCGGCGCAGCACGGCTTTGCCAACGTTGCCAACCCCGATCACGCCCAGCGTGCATTCGCTCAGCGATCTTCCGGGCAGCTTTTCCCACTCGCCAGCTTTCATGCGGGCGTCCATCCACGGCAGGCGGCGTGCAAAAGCCAGGATATAACCCAATACACTGTCGGAAACAGGCAGGGTGAAGGCGTTCGGGGTGTTACATACCTGAATGCCAAGGCGGGTGGCAGCCACTTTATCGATCGAGTCGATGCCGGTGCCCCATTTGGACACCACTTTGAGCCGCGGCAGGCAGGCCTGCAAAACCTGCTCGGTGTAGCGGTCGTCACCGCAAATGGCGCCGTCAAAATGGCCGGCATACACCAGAATTTCGTCTTCTGACAGGCGTTCGTGTACTTCCGGTAGGATCAGGTTAATACCATAAGCGTCGAACACCGGCAGGAAACGGTCGATAAACGGCAGCATATAGGGGGCAGAAAGAAGAATGGTGGTGGGCATGGACGCTTTTACTCGGAACCTTTCTTTTCAGATTTCAGCCGGTCAGCCAGCAGCAGGTCGGCGATCAAAAAGTCAGACTCCTCGTCAATGTCCTGTGCTTCGGTCTTTTCGATCTCGAACATGTAAGGTCGCTCGCCAATGCGGGTGCGGTGCAGTTCCAGTGTCTGACGCTTGAAAAGGTACAGGCAGGAATTTTCCTCGTACAACGGCGGCAAGTCCTGGGTGCGCAGCAAAATGGCCGGGTTATGGTTGACCGGGCGCGCCAGCGCATCCCAGAAACGGGTTTGCACGCGGGTGACCGAGAAGAGCGAGTCGTAGGCCGGGTAGTGCTCGATGAAGGTGCGCAGCGCCCGCGAGATCGTCTCGGGACGCAGCAGCGGGTTGGTGGAATGAGTCTGCAGATAAAAATCTGCCTTGATCTGGCCGGTGTCGTACATCAATATCTCGTTCATCGGCACAGTGTCCGCAGTCAAGTGCACCGGGCGCTCGATGATGCGCACTTGCGGGAATTGGGCGCGCAGCCCATCCACTATCACCGGGCTGTCGGTATCCACGGCCACTTCAGAAATTTCGGGGCACAGCAGCAGCGTCGCGATGATGTGCTGGTACAGCGGCTTGCCTGCCAGCAAGCGGTAATTCTTCATGGGCACCCGCACCGAGTTGTGCCGCATGGGTATCAGGGCTGCGATTTTATAAGGTTGTTTCATCGGGTTTCCCTCCTGGCGGGTTAATCGTGCCCTTCATGATAACGAATCGGTTCGATGTTGCGCGGTTTGGTTCCTGAGTTTTCCAAGGATGCCGCCGGATAATAAAAGGTTTGCTTCAACTTCCAGGTCAACGGACCGGAGCGGCGGTAGCCCTGGTAAGTGCCCCAGAATTGCATGGCGCGAAAGCGTACGATATTGGTCCATTCTTTGCCCAGCACATGCTCGCCAGAGGCTGCGCGCCAGTCATTCCAGACATTGCTGACCCACAGGCGGATGAAGTCGGTAAAGTGGAAGGTCTCATGCGGGTAGATCTGTTTGAACGCCATGCTCTCGCGGCGATAGCGGTTGTAAATGCCGCGCCAGGTTTCATTGTGGACATGGATTATTTCAGCCTCAGCGGTGTAGGCCAATAACTGTCCCTGCGTCAGCAGCCACCGTGCCCAGGCCAGGTCTTCCAGCCCGGTTAGCAATTCATCGTAAGGGTGCTGCTGCCACAGGCTGCGCCGAATGGCTGCATTGGCATTATTACAAAAGGGGTGCGTCTGGCGGGGTACAGACTGATCGGGAAACCAACTGCGGAACACCTGGTGTTCCGAATACTTGGAGGTTTCGCCACCGCGTTGTTTACCGTAGCTAAGGCCAATTTGCGGGTCGGCGAAGGGTTCGAGCAGCTTTTCCAGCCAGTCCGGATAGACCGGATAGACGTGCGCTGATGCCAAAATCACCCGTTCAGCTTTGGCTGCGGCGATGCCAAGGTTGAGCGACTTGCCGAAGGTGAAATCCTGCGGTTGGATGTGAACGATGTCCACCGGGAAACGCGACGCGATGGCCACCGTGTCGTCCTGAGAGCCCGAATCCACCAGGATGATCTGCACGTCCTTGACCGTCTGCTCAAGAATGCCGGTGAGCAGGCGGGCAATGTGCTGTTCCTCGTTATAGGCGCGGATGACGATCGAGCAAACCGGTTGGCTCATGGACAATTAATCGTCTCCATTCGGGAGCAGGAATGAACCGTTGTGCAAAATACCGTCCACCAGCGCGGCGATCGAGTCTGACTCGCTGGCCTGGAAATCCTGCCAATGGACATCGTTCTTGAAGCGCACAAAACCCGGGGTGATATCCGCTTCCAGGAGATGCCCAAACGGCAGCGAGGTCTTGTAAAGCTGGTAGTACAGGAAGGTGCGTGCATTTTGCTGGAATTCTGTCGGGACTTCGATTTGGTTGGCCTTGATCATTTTTTCAGCTATTTGATGGAACTCTTCCGCTGAACCTGGCAGAAAGACGGTAGGAATCTGGGTAAAGCGCGCCTTGCCCCCGCATAACACGGGCACGCCCAGGATGGAGGCTTCCAACCCGATGGTTGAATTATAGACCAACACAAACTTGGAGCGCTGAATGAGTTCGTATGAGGAGAGATACTCGCTCGAATTGACGAAAACCACGTTGGGCAATTCGGAGATGCGATTCTTCTCCACCCAACCGGCGACGCTCTCATCGGCAGCTTTACCGGGCCGTTCTTCGTCCGGATGAGCGCGAATGACGAATAGGGTCTTGGGATGGTTGCGGATGAGCGTCGCTACTTCGTCCAGCCAGGCAAACATGTGCGGGAAAATGACGTTGGCGTGGCTTTGACTGGTATCAAAGATGACGTTGGTGAAGACAGGCACGATTTGCTTGAATCCAGCGGCCTTTTTGAGGAATTCAGCGCTCAGCCCAGCCATTTCCGGCCAAAAGCGAATGCCGGCCATGGTGAAATTGCCCTTCATGCGTTCCGTCAAATAGCGATTAAGGCGCTCGTTTTGGGCTTCCGTCAGCCGGTAGCCGGGCGGGATATCAATCGGGTAGGCAGTGGCCTGACCGTGGGTGAAGTAGGCTGTAAAAGGCTGCAACCCGACCTCGTGAGTCACCACCCACAGGCCGCGCAACTGCGCCAGCCGCCGGGCAACTGCCTCCGGGAAAGCAATGCCGTTAAACACCACCACACCTTGCGGCTGGCGGTCGTTCAAAAAGCGGGTAAACTCCACCGCCACATTCCATGCCGAAAGCAGGTACTGACGAAAAAAATACAGCGTGTCCGGGTTCTCGAGCAAATGATGACGGCGCAAAGCCCAGCGCAGCGAAGGCAGAACCAGCTCTCCCAGCGGCAGTCCCTGCCATTCGAAGGCCATCAATTCGGCTAACGAAAACCCGCGGATGGCATGTTCCAGCTCTGAGTCGAGTTTAAAGTCAAACCAGGCCGTTTTGGCTGCCGGGTAAAGATGTTTCGACTGCGCCATACATACGACGCAGGGTGGCGGTTCATCCGCATTCAAGCGGTTGGTGCCCAACTGGCAGCGGGTCATGCCCGCATGGCAGACAAAATGCACCACCGGCGTCCCTGCCAGGCACAGCGCCCAGCTTGAAATGAGCGTAAAAGCGGCATTCTGGCTCATCCAGGCCAGGCGGCTGGAGGCATTGAAGAACGCCACCGGTCCGCAGGAATTGCTTTCTGGCGCCTGGCGCTCGATATCCGCTGCCAGGCTGGCAATTTTCCGGTTATTTTGAGCCTGCAGCCAGCGGCGCTGGACGCCTTTAGAAATGCGCGCAATCGACGGGTTCATGGGATGCTACTGGCTATTGACCCGCCGCAATTTCTTCATGGACGGGATCTCGCTTTCGTAAACCTTTTTTACGCCGTCGCCTAGAGATTGTTCCGTGACGCGAATATACTTGACCAGTCGTTCAAAGCCGCCGGGTTCAACCGAGGCAGCCTGGTCAGAACCCCACATGGCGCGGTCCAACGTGATATGCCGTTCGACCAGGCAAGCGCCGAACGCTACCGCCACCGCCGACGGGATCAATCCAACCTCGTGGCCGGAATAGCCGATCGGGCAGGAATATTCCTTGCGCAACGTCTCGATCATGCGCAGGTTGAGTTCTTCTGGGTCGCAGGGGTAAGCGCTGGTGGTGTGACAGATAACCAGTTTATCCAGGTCGAGCAGCTTGACCGCGGCGCGGATTTGATCGATAGTGGACATGCCGGTGGAGAGAATGACCGGTCGTCCGGTCGAGTGTAGCTTTTTCATCAAGCCGTGATCGGTCAGAGCGGCGGAGGGCACTTTGTAAGTCACCGGATCGAAAGCTTCCATGAAATCGACCGAGGGCTCGTCCCACACGGAAACGAACCAGGTGATGCCGATTTTACGGGCGTAGGCGTCGATTTCTTTGTACTGCTCGAGGTCGAATTCCATTTTATGCCGGTATTCCAGGTAGGTGATGTAACCCCAGGGCGTCTCGCGCATGACGTTGCGCTGATCGGGCGGGGTTGCCAGTTCGGGAGTGCGTTTCTGGAATTTGACCGCATCGACGCCGGCATGCCGCGCAGCGTCCATCAGCCGCTTGGCATTTTCAACCTCGCCGTTGTGATTAATCCCGATTTCCGCGACGATATAGGTTGGATACCCCTCGCCCACCCAGCGCTCACCAATTTTCACAGCTTTAGCCATAAGTTACTCCTTAATATCTCAAGAAAAATGCTTATCACCGAGAAAAAATGCTTACCACGGAGACACGGAGAACACAGAGAAAACTTTTTATTCTTTTTACTCCGTGCCCTCTGTGCCTCCGTGGTGAAAAGGTTTTGAATCATTTCATATAATTTACAGGTTACCGTTTAAGGATGCGTTCGCAGATTTCACGTACAGCCCCAAACCCGCCGTTACGGGATAAAACCAGGTCAGCCTGACGCAGCACTTCCGGTTGGGCGTCTGCGACCGCCACCGCGCAGCCAACCAGCGGGAAACATGGCAGGTCATTGATGTCATTGCCCACATAAACCACCTGGGCCGCGTCGATGCCGTGCTCAGCCAGATAATTCTTGAGCCGGGCGGCTTTGTCCTTTACGCCCTGCATCACCTCGATGCCGATTTTACGGCAGCGCGCTTCCACCGCCTTGTCCGTCTCGGTCGAGAGAACAACGGATTCGACGCCAGCGCTGCGCAAAGCATGGATGCCCATACTGTCAGAGCGGTAGGCGGCAATAAATTCATGCCCTTCAGAATCCACCCAGACGCGGTTGTCCGTCATCACGCCGTCAAAATCAAAGACCACCAGCTTAACCATTTCGGGCAGCGGGCGACGGCGGCTGCCAGGGTACACCATCTCCAGCCCGCCAAACCACACCAGCCATTCAGCGCGCTGCCAGTCTGAAGGTCCATCGATATCCACCGTGTAGCGCGGGTCGATTTTAACCGGCAGGATAACTTTGCCGCTCATCGAATTCTGTTCCTGAATGACTGCCGGGCGGATCGCGTCGATGTGCCCGGTCTGCCAGTACACCGGCGGCAGGATTTGGCGCGGGGCGTTGTAAGGCTCCGGTACACCGGGGACATCCAAAAGATTGCGCATGTGTCCGGTATCCGAGTCAATGCGCCACATCTTGTGTGGGTTTTGACCGGCAGGCACCACGCCGCGCACTGAATCGGCAGTTGGGTTATCCAGCAGCAGGCGCACAGCTTCATCCACCAGACCGATCGGACGTACCGGTGAAGTCGGCCGCAGTTGCACCACGACATCCGGGGTATAGGCCTCATTGGCAATGAGCCAGGCCAGTGCATGTTGGAACACCGGTAAATCCAGGGTGTGGTCCTGAGCTAACTCGTCGGGACGCATGAAGGGCACCTCAGCGCCGTACTCGCGGGCTGCGGCTGCGATTTGTGGGTCGTCCGTCGAGACAATGATGCGGGTGACGGTCTGCGCCTGACGCGCCGCCATGATGGAATAAGCAATCAGCGGGTGCCCGGCAAATGCGCGGATATTTTTATGCGGGATGCCTTTGGAGCCGCCGCGCGCGGGAATAATTACCAGAACTTCAGGGCGCTTTACCATGCCGTCCACCCTCCATCCACCACCAGATTCGCGCCGGTCATATAGCTGGAGGCATCCGACGCCAGGAAGAGCAGCGCACCGTTCATCTCGTCGATGTGAGCCATGCGCCCCATGACCGCCCGGGCTGAATAAGCGATAACAAATCCCTCGTCGTGATTATTGAACACGCCGCCCGGTGTGAGCGCGTTGCAGCGAATCTCGGTGCCAGCGTAATAGGTCGCCAGGTAACGCGTCATGCCCAGTACACCGGCTTTGGTGACCGAGTAATAGACCGGCTTGTAAGCTGTCTGAATGCCGTGGCGCTGGTAAAGGCGCTGGTCAGGGCCTACCAGACCGTAAGTCGAACAAATGTTGATGATCGAGCCCCTCTTGCCCTGCAGGATCATGGGTTTGACTGCCGACTGGCAACACAGGAACATACCGGTCAGATTGACGTCCAACGCCTGCCGCCACTCCTCCAGCGGATAATCCTCAAAGCTGCCCGCCGGGATGCCGCGCGCCAGGGCCTCGGGATCGAATTTGGGGTCGAGCGCTGCGCTGTTCACCAGCACATCCAGCCGCCCATAAACATTGACTGCGGTTTCGACCATTTCTGCCACCGAGGCGGGGTCGGTCACATCCACGCCAACGCCGAGGGCGTTATAACCGTCCTTAACCAGCGTCTCAGCGATGGTGTTGGCCGTCATCCGGTTCAGGTCGGCCACAACCACGGCCGCTCCGCCCTGCGCCAGGGTACGGGCGAATTGTTTGCCTAGCAGCCCGGCTCCCCCGGTGACAATGGCCACCTGGCCCTGCATTTGGAACTTTTCCAGAACATTGCTCATCCCAGGATCATCCTTTAGCTCACATTATTAATGTTAAAACAGCACTTCGCGGTGATTTTCTGCTGATTCGTAAGCCGCCAGCGCCAGGTGCAGCGCAGCAGTCCCATCTTGCAGCGTGCAGATTGGCTGCGCGTTTCTCTGCACAACCGCTAAAAAGTGGCGCATTTCCGCCAGAAACAAGTCGTTGCGTTCGAAATTCAAAGGGGGATTGAAATTTTCCCAGGTACCGGTTTCGGGGCGATACAAATTCAGGCTGCCGTCTGTATTGTCCCAGCGCAGCATGCCCTGCGTACCTACGATCTCCAGATGGTGGGCTCCCGGCCGCTGGACATAGTCCAGATGCAGGCTGCCCAACGCGCCGGACGCAAACCGCATCGCGATTTCAGCGGTGTCTTCCACCGCCAGATCCAGGCCTCCCAGCCTGCCGGTCAGCGCATACAGTGATTTTACCTCACCCAGCAGCCAGCGCAGGTAATCGAAGGGATGGCAAAGGGTGAGTACAACTCCGCCGCCAAGCTCGGGACGCGCTGAATAGCTGGCGCGGTAATCCTCCCACGGATGCCAGCCGGGTAAATATTCTCCCCAGTGCGCCCGCGCGGAGACGACTTTACCAATTGCGCCATCAGCTAACAATTGCTGCGCCTGCTGCAGCGTAGGGTGAAAGCGGAACTGGAAAGCGACCAGCGCCTGTCCGCCGCCGTTTCGCAGCGCTTTTTCCAGCTCGGGAATATGACGCAGCGAGTGCGAGACCGGTTTTTCGATCAACAGATGCGCCCCGCTCTCGGCAGCCGGGATGGCAACATCCAGGTGCAGCGCAGTCGGGTTGGAGATGATGACCGCGTCCGGCCGGTGTGCCAGCGCCGCGCGCATATCCGTCTCAACCGGAAAATCGGCCAACTCGTCCGTCGGCAGCGTTGACCGGTTGGAACGATAGAGAACGATATCGCGCTCGCCCAGGGCGAGCAAATTGCGCATATGCCGCCGCCCAATCGAACCGTAACCTGCTATGAGAAATTTCATCCGTTTGTTTCCAGGGATTTCAAATAATCGACTAACTTCTTCGCCATGAAGATTTCGGTGGCAGCCATTGATTCGTACGTGGCCCCGCCAATGTGCGGCGTCAGGATCAGGTTCGAATGCGTTTGGGCATAGCGAATCAAAGGTGATGATGCCAGCGAATCAGAACGTTCATTGGAGAGCACGTCCAGCGCCGCCCCTGCCAGTTGCCCGCTTTTCAAAACATCCAAGAGTGCAACCTCGTCGAGGATGTCCCCGCGTGAAGTATTGATTAAGAAAGAGCCGGGTGGCATCTGATCCAATTCCGATTTACCAACCAACCGCACAGTTACTGGGTTGAGGGGCACATGGATTGAAAGCACATCTGCTTGCCTGAATAACTCAACCGGACTGCTGACTCGTTCTACACCTTCCACCCATAACTGCGGAGTCGGATCATAGGCCAAAACGCGCATGCCAAACGCCAGGCCGTAGCGGGCAACCATGTAGCCGATCCGTCCCAGGCCGAGAATGCCCAGCCGCCGCCCTGCCAGGTCATGCCCCTTGAAGCGGTCCCGCTGCCACTCGCTTTGCAAGACCGAGCTGAAAGCTGCCGGGATATTGCGGGTAAGCGCCAGCAGCAACCCCCAGGTTAATTCGGCGGTCGCCGGGATGCTGCGCAGGAAATCGACCTCACCCTTGAGGGAAAGCACTTTCACACCACGGCGTTCGGCTGCCGCCAGATCGATGTGGTCCAAACCAGTGGTCGCGGTGACGATTGCCCGCAGGCGCGGCGCGGCTGCCAATACCTGCTCGTCGATCTGAAATGCCAGCCGGACGATCAATGCATCCACGTCTGCCAGCGCCGTCAGCAGGCTGACCCGGTCCTGCTGCGCCAATCGGACGTCCCCGACGGTGGACAGGAGATCCACCGCCTGACCGGAATAATTTTCCGGCTCCGCATTCAAGATTTGCCAGCGTTTCATTGGCCGATCTCCATCAAGGAAAGGCTGATCCATTGCCAGACGTAAAAACTGTTGTCGCTCTCGCCCGCGCAGAACTGCCGCCACACCCGGCGTACCGCATCGCCATCCAGCCAACTGCCGCCCAGGCGGGAAATGGCATTTTCGATGTGCTCCTCCGACCATTTTTTGAGCGGGCCGCGCAGCCATTCCCGCTGCGGGGTTTGCAGGGGACGTTTGGGTGCCTCAACCACCCCTGCCGGGGCCAGGCGGCGCGTGATGCGGCGCAGCAGCCACTTTCTCACGCCGCCTTGAATCTTGCGGTCGGCGGGCTGGCGCAACGCCAGTTCGAACAGGCGGTGGTCGAGGAATGGCTCGCGCAGCTCGCAGGAAACCCGCATGGATATCCGGTCGTTGAAGCGCATGGCGCGCGGGATTTTGGTGAAAATTGCATCCCGATACTGCAGGTTGCGCAATTTATCGGCGAACGGCTGGCGCGGCGCAAAACTCTCGCCCAGCGCGGCAAATTCCGGCGTTAAACAGTCCACGCGGAAGGGACTTTCTTTCGTCCCCTGCACTGTTCCGGCAGTACCGCCCGTCAGCGAGGTCTCATAGTAATCATAACCGGCCCATTGTTCATCCATGCCGTTACCATCCAGCAGGACGATCACGCCCTGCTGGCGCGCGATTTCGAAAAGGCGCGCATAAGCCAGGGTTGGCAGGCCGGAATAAGGTTCGTCCTGCGCCCGCTGGACAGAAAGCGCCAGGTTGGGGACTTCTGCGGCAGTCAACCGGCATTCCACCGAAGGGTGGTGCGTGTGCTCCAGCATTTGCCTGACCCAGGGGAGCTCATCATAAGCCGGGTCGCCCGTGACGAAAGTAAAAGCCTTCACCGCGCTTTGCGCGCCCTGCACTGCCCGCACCACGCCAAGCAGCGCTGAGGAATCCAATCCGCCGCTCAGGTTAATACCAACCGGCACGTCCGAGCGGAAACGCAGCTGGACGCTGTCCACCATCAACGCTTCGTATTCATCTTCCACTGCAGCCAGCGGCCGCTCATCCCATGCCTGCGTCCGATCCGCCAGATCGTACCAGCGGGTGATATTCAGCTGCCGGTCATGCCAGGTAAGAAAGTGACCGCCCGGTAAAGCATAGACATCCTTCCAGAAGGTGCGGTTGGAATGTTCGTATAAGCCGCGCCCAAGATAGGTCGCCCAGGCTGCGGCATCCGGCTCTGCCGGAACACCCGCAGCAAAGAGCGTCTTGATCTCGCTGGCCAATGTCAGCCTGCCATTGACGGATTGATGGAAATACAACGGCTTGACGCCGAATCGGTCCCGGGCGGCAAACAACGACTGAGTCTGCGTATCCCAAATGATAAAGGCGAACATTCCGATAAACCTATCCAGGCAAGCGGTTCCCCAACGAATGAAGGCCGCCAGAACCACTTCCGTGTCGGTGCGACTCTTGTAAGGATAGTCGGAGAGTTCCTGACGCAGTTCCAGATAGTTGTAAACCTCGCCGTTAAAGGTGATCCAGTATCGACCGGTCGCATCGGGCATAGGCTGGCGTCCTGCGCTGGAGAGATCGATGATGCTCAAGCGGTTCTGCCCCAACCCGGCCAATCCGTCCGGGCTGACCCAGGTGAAAGTATCATCCGGCCCGCGGTGATGCTGAACCGCCACCATGGCATCCAATTGTTCGGCTGACCAGCCTGCGCCAGCAATGCCCGAAATTCCACACATTTTCGCTTACCCTTGCCCTGCTCGTTGCTGGCGGTCTTGCAGCATGAATTCCACCAGTTTCATGTCCATTTCGCTGTCCACATTCACCGACCGCTCCTCAGGCATGATGTATGGGCGGATAACATTGCCCCAGATGGAATTGTTGTTCATCAAATTATCGCGGCGGGTAAGGTAGATGCTGCCATTGCGCATGTAAGCCGGCGGATTGTAATCCTGACGGCGGGTGCCTTCGACTTCCTCGATCATGAAGGGCAACAGGCGGTCGTTTTCTATTTTTTTCATCAGGATCGGATGATGAGCCAGCACCTGCACCACCGATATCACCGAATCGCAGCCGCCAGCGGCGGCCAGTTCGAGCGCAGCCAGTATGTCCTCGGGCGCGCGAAACGGGCAGGTTGGCTGGAGCAACAGAACCCAGTCAAGCTTGATCCCGTCCATTTCCTCGATGGCCTGAATGGCATGTTTCAACACCGGCACCATCGGCACCCTGTCGCCCCCCAGATCGGCAGGCCGCATAAAGGGCACTTCAGCGCCGTAACCCTGCGCCACCACGGCAATTTCCGCGTCGTCGGTACTGACAATCAACCGGTGCAGCCGATTCTTAACCGCCAGGGCTGCAGCGATGGTGTAGGCGATGAGCGGCTTGCCAGCAACCATGCGGATATTTTTCCGCAGCACACCCTTGGACCCACCCCGAGCAGGGATTACAGCCAAAACTTTGGGGTTATCAACCGGCATAACGAACTCCTAATACGTCAATCGTTTGGAATAACTCAGTTCTTCGGTGGCCAGCACATCCGCAATCCGCTCACCCGCGTGACCGTCGCCGTAAAGCGTAACGCGGGTTGGGCGTGAGCCGTTGAGGTGCTTTGAAATCGCGCCCATAATCGCATTCCGGTCATAACCGACATCGATCACATTTGGCCCACGCTCGCGACCAGCCTCGCGGCTGCCAATATTTACCGCCGGCACGCCCAGATAGGAGCATTCGCGGATCGCCACACTGGAGTTGCCGATAATGCAACGGCTGCGGTTTATCATGCGCAAAAAGTCCAGCGGCGGGATATCCTTAAAAAAATGGATATTGGTTGGACCTTCCATCTCGCGGAAGGAGCGGATGCCCTTGGAGACGCCGTCCGAACCCGCATCCACATTCGGCCAAAACCAGAGGGTTGGCAGCCCAAGATCTTTGATGGCATGCAAGGTCTCGGTGATTTGCTCGCGGCCATCAGCATACTCGGTGGTTACCGGGTGCTGCATCACCACCAGGTAGCCGTTGGAGAGATCAACCGTGGCGCCCACCCCGCCGTACCGTTCGAATGGGTCGATGACTTCACCCGGGTTTCGCATGACCTCATCCGCAATGTCAATGGAAGGACAGCCGGTGACAAACACCCGCCCCGGATCCTCGCCCATGCGCACCACCCGCTCGGATGATTTCTGGGTGGTGACCAGGTGAATATCGGCCAGCTTGGTGATGGCGTGGCGTACTTTCTCGTCGATGCTGCCGGTTACCTCGCCGCCCTGCATATGTACCAGCGGAATATTCATATATGCGGCGGCGATAGCCGTGGCGATGGTTTCATAACGGTCGGCAATCGTGACCACCATATCCGGGCGCAGGTTATCGAAAGTGGTGGCCAGTTCGATCAGTCCCAGACCGGTCGTTTTGGCCGAGGTAACCAAATTCTCGCCTTCCAGCACCATGTACACCCGCGCATCGATCTTGAATCCGTCCTGTTCCAGGTGATTGACAGCCTGACCATAGCGGTCCAGCAGCATGGAAGCTGCCGATACGATCTGCAGTTCCAGGTCCGGGTGGTTGCGGATGGCGAATAAGGCCGAGCGAATTCGTGAATACGATGGTCGAGCAGTGATGACAACACATACTTTACGTTTGGCCATAATTAATCCTCAAAATCATCCGGAGCTAAAAACGTCTCGGCTGCCACGTCCCGGCGCAGGGCGCGGCCCAGGTATTGAGCAACATGGGCTGCCGGAATCCCTGTTCCGGGTTTACGGGTAGCAATATCTCCCCGTTTTAAAGTCTGGCCGGATTTTAAATTACGTCGCGCAACCAGGCTTTTGCTGAACAAGCCGCGCATCTCCGTCATGCTGGCAGCTCGATCATCTTTGGCGATCGGGTGTGCAAGCGCGGTCTGGATGAAGCGCGCGCCTTCTACCAACTGGCGCAGCTCAGCGGGCGTCAGGGACACGATCACATCCGGCCCGAACATCTGCCGGGAGAGCGTAACGTGCACTTCGATCATATCCACGCCCAGAGCGGCTGCCGCCAGACCGGGGAATACTTTGCCGGAGTGATCCGAGAGACCGACCGGCGTGCCGTAGCGCTGCCGGAAGAAATCCAGCATGTTCAAGCCAACATCCTCCGGTCCGGATGGGTATTTGGAGGTGCATTGAAACACCAGTAACGGCAGTTCAAGCTTCTGTATTTGTTCCACCACCGCATCCACTTCAGCCACGGTGCTCATTCCGCTGGAGAGCAGCACCGGTTTTTTGGTTGCGGCGATGCGTTCCAGCAACAGCGGGTTGGTGACCTCGCCAGAGGCAATCTTCCAGGCTGGCATCCCGATTCGATCCAGCAGGTCCACCGCCTCCTCGGAAAAAGGCGAGGAAAGGAAAATCAGGCCGCGCTGGCGGGCATGTTCCACCAGACCGCTCCAGCCTTCCGGCGAGAATTCCATCCGTTTCCAGTAATCATAACGGGTGGCATCCTGCTGGCTGAACTTGACCCGAAACGATTCCAACGCAGAACTTTCAGCGGCAGCAATGTGAGTCTGGAACTTGACGGCATCTGCTCCGGCGTCGGCGATGGCATCGATGAAGGCGTGCGCCGTCCCCAGACTGCCATCATGAGCCTGCGCCACCTCGCCGACGATCAACGCCGGCGCGCCCGCCCCCACCTGATGATCCGCGATTTTAAAGGTTTGCATGGTTTTGTTCATGATGGCAACCCTACCAGTTTCAACAAATATTGAGCGGTTTCCCCGGTCGATTCGCCGTTCAAATAGGTCAATTCCTGTTCGATAAATTTTTGACGGTTGGCGCGATGCAGGTCAGGATCCTTTAAATACGCATCCAGCGCGTTGACCAGCTCTTCGCTGGTAAAGGCATTCACCCCGGCGCCAGCCTGGTTGACCCGGGCCGCGGTAGGCCAGGAGGGGACATCATGCAGCGGGATCCAGAAATTTTTAGGCCAACCCGTGGGCGAGTCGATGCACGCGCTGATAGCCGGTTTGCCATGCAGCGCGGCTTCGACCACCATGGTTGAATAGATCGAGACCAGCACGTCGCAATGCGCCAGCATCGAGGCTTTTTCGGGGAAATCTTCACCGGAATAACGAGGCAAACCGCCAGCCAGGGCTTTGGGTGCAACCACGTGCACATCCGGATACTGACGGGTTACTTCGTAAATCTTCTCGCGCTCTTCCTGATAATGCTCCTGCGATTTGAAGTGGTTTGGGTGCAGGCGGATAAGCAATTGCGCCGGTGTGGAAAGCTGGTTTTCGACAATAATGCGGGTTAACGCCTCTACGATGTGTAAATTAGGCGAGATGCTCAGAGCGGTGGCGGCGTAGGCGATCAGTTTTTTATTCGGGTCCAGGCCGTGCATCGAGAAATATTCTTCCCGCGGGATCAACCAGGTCTTATTGATGTAGCCGTCATAAAGTGGCATGCCGCCCACATGGATTTTTTCTTTGGGCCAATCCAGGCCATCGCTCAATTCCCAGACATGGATCTTCGACCAGACATTGGCATAATCCACATCCGCCCCGGGCAGGCCATGCGCGCTGGGGTTATCCCAGCCGATTACGGTCATGGCGGTGGGGATGCCGCGCCGTTTGGCTTCCCGCAGTAGGTAACGGTCCAACCGCCAACCCGCGGTGGAAGAGACCACCAGGTCCGGCTTGTAGCGGTCGAACAGGTCGGAAAATAGTTTCGGCGAGAAGAGGGTGTTCTGTTTCCAGCGGAAGGTTTTTCGGGCTAATTTCGATGAACGTAGCAAATAAATCAGCGGTCGCATAGCTTTCAGGGCGATCTGCCAGCGGCCTTTGGCTTCATATTCTTTACGCTGCCGGTGCGTATCTACATAGGTCATGGGGATGCGCGGCGACATGCTCGCACCGCGCACGTATTCGATCATTTCCTGCAAACCTGGCATGGTGTGGTTCTGGTAATGCAGGGTCTGCTCTTCCCGCGAAGACTCGAACACCAGTAATTCATTTCCGGCGGTTTCAGCGCGCAGCCGATCGATCAATTCGTCCTGAACCAGGAAAACCAGACGCACGCCTTTGGCGGTTAACCGCTCCGCCAGACCGGTGTACAGGTAATATCCGATGGTCAATCCATGATCTACATAAATCAAAATCGTTTTCAAGCTTGCTCCTGGCTTGTCCATTAAATCTTTGCTATTCACCGGGCGTTATACCAGCGAAAAATTCGGTTGTAGAAACCCATTAAAACCGCCTTCACCGGCGGCAAATCCAGCAGCCGCCGGCCTGCGCCGCGCGGCGCTTCGGGCAGCGGGTTGGTCTGTCTGCGCAGCCCGGCCGGGATTGTATTACTCATATTCATCGCGTAAGGTTCAGCGGTCATCAAGCGCAAATAACCAGCCTCATTCATCGCCTCGTCCAGCCGCAACACCTGTCCCATCGGGCGATCCATCTGGAAGGGGGTGAAATTTAATAATACCTTTTTAAATGCCACAAATTGCCAGTGAGATGCCCCAACTTGCGCAGTCACACCGCGGTAAGTGATGCGAAAATCACGCGTCTCAGCATACTTTTGGCGGATATCTGCTTCCTCGGCTCCCAGACTCAGGTTGAACTCAAGGAAGGTTTCCCAGGGTAACAACTGGCCTTCCTGTAGCTCCGCCTCGGGATCATTCCGTGCCCATTCGAGCGTCCGGGTAAACAATTCCTCGCGGGTGCGGAACGGCCGGCTGGTGACCATGCCGACGTTTGGGAAGGTGTTGAGAATTTCCAGCGAAGCTTCCAGCCAGCCTGCAGAGAATAATGCGTCACTGTCGGAATAAGCGATCACTTCGCCCGGGGCAGCCGGGAAGATAATATCCCACGCCCCGCCCTTGCCTAAATTTTTCTCGGAGAGAATGAGAAATTGAATCCGTCCGGCCAAATGTTCTTCGAGCAGATAGTCCTGCACCTCGCGGCAGGATCCATTGTCGAACACGAGCAAATCATGTGCAGCCGTCGTGTTCCGGTGCAGGCTGTTTAAACTGACCTTAAGGACCTCCAGAGCTTCGGCATAAAAACCGCTCTGAAACGGGATGTAGTTGAGCACCGCAACTGTGATGCGCTCCGGTTTGGCGACCGTCTGGACATATTTGGCAGGATTTTGACCGATACGCATGATCTATCTTTCTATTTTTGCTGCTCGGGATGGGGCTGCAGTCGTCTGAACCATTCGCGGGCTTCCCGAAAAGCATTTTTCGGTTGAAATATGGCATAACTTATCCACCCCAGGACGCGGGAGTGCAAGCGTACCAATGGAAAGATCTCCACTTCACGCCAAAACCGCTGGGATGAACGAGGTTGCGGCTGGGTAAGACCGTTTTCGATCTGCTGGTTGCAATCCGTCAGCAGGAAACGCGTGATCATCCGCCCACCTGCCAGCCGAACATTTTCGAAGCTCTCCGGCAGTTTGTAGTGAGGTTGACCGTTGGGCAGGTGCGAGTAGTCGTGGTTCTGATGGATGATAAAAATGTCGCGGGTGGCATCGACGGTTGCCCAACCCTTGCGGCGCGCATGGTAGATCATCCAGTTGTCCCAACCCGCGCGGCCGATGGCGAATTGCGGCATCTCCCGGTAAGCGTCAGTCGGGAAAATGAAGTAATCGCTGCCGGCGGGCGGGTGGAGCTTGCCTTGCTGCTGGGCGCGCTGGCGCAGAGCTGCGTCCCAGCCGGCTGCGAAGGCCAACGGTTCAGTCACATCCAGGTCCCAACGCTGGCCGACCAGCAGAAAATCTTTACGCTGCTGCATAGCGTACCGGGCTGTTTCCACAAAATCAGGCAGCAGCAAAATATCGGCATTGACGTAAGCCAGCAGCGGGCTGTCGGCATGAGACCGCGCCTGGTCGAACAAATCGCTGATCAGTGGGGTGCCCTCAGCATTGCGTGCCACTTCCGGCAGGTGCAGCGCGCCAAACTCAGCGGCGGCCTCGGCGGCGCCGACTTCACTGCCCAGCACAATCACCGCCACGTCCTGACCCAATGCCTGCCAGTTTGCCAGCGCATTGCGCTGAATGACGGCAATGTGCGGGTTGGTGAAGGGTTTGGGCGTGGTAAAAATGGTTAAGAAGGCCATAAAAGTAAATCAATCCGATGCGGTGGGTTTAGTTTTCGAGCCCTGGTACTTCTGATCGACATCATCGAATTTCTTGTGGGCTATGCCGCGGTTGATCCCCTCCAGTTCAGGGTGCGCCTGCCAGACAGCCAGAATTTCCTGCCAGGTGCAGTCGCGCCGGCCGCCTAGCAGGGCATACAAACCGCGTACGGCTTCCAAATCTTCCGCGGTATCCACCGTCCAGCGCAAATGGCCGTAATCTGCTTCGGCGTTGACCACATGAACGTGGAAACGGCCGGGGGTTGCATACAGGTAGGGCATAACGTGCTCACGCTCGTGGGGCTCTTTCGCTTCCTGCCAGGCGCGTTCAAGCGCGGCAAAACTGCACACCTCCACGTCCAGCCCAATCGGGTAGGTGCGCTTCCATGGCGGCGGCAGGCGGTTGGCGGCGAAATCGGCTTTCGTATCGGTATAGGCCTGCACCACGCGGTCAATGACCCACGGGTCAACCAGTGGACAGTCTGCCGTGATGCGCACGATGACATCCGCCTGGTGCGCCCGGGCAGCCTGGTAAAAGCGGTCCAGTACGTCGAATAAACTACCGCGTTCGCAGGGAACCCCGCGCTGCGCGCACAATTCGGCGGCAGGATCATCGGAAGGGTCAGTAGTGGTAGCCACAATCACTTCATCAACAGTTTGCGCCATGCGCACGCGCTCGACTACGTGCATCAGCATGGGCTGCCCGTCGATGTCGCGCAGAATCTTGCCCGGCAGCCGGCTGGAACTCATCCGTCCCTGGATGATGGCAACAACGTGCTTGTTATTTGTACCCAAACCACTCATGCATTAACCTTGAAGGGAGATCGAACCAGTTCTTGCGCCAGTTCATAAGCAGCCAGCAGGCGCTTGAAATTTTCCTGCCAGTTGGCGCGTTTTTCGGCAAGCGCGCGGGCAGCAGTGCGTACCGGCTGCAATTCGGTCCGGCGCCGGTATGCCCTGAGGATGGCGTCGGTTATAGCCTGATCGTCGCCATCCGGGAAAAGCCAACCCGCCGGGCTGTTTGCCAGCCACTCGCGGTTTCCCGGGATATCCGAGACCAGCGCAGGGAGGCCGCAGGCCAGGGCTTCCATCAACGAAACCGAGGAGCCGTCGCTGTGAGATGCGCTGGCGTAAAGGTCAGCGGCATGGTAATAGACGGGCAAGTCTTCCTGCCCGATCTGACCGGCAAAATGCACCCGATCCAGCACCTGATGCTCCTCGAGGATAGCACGAATTACATCCGCCTGCGAACCGCCACTAAGCAGGAGAAGGCGCAGGCCGGGCGCCTGCTGCGCAGCGCGGGCAAAACCGCGTACCAGCACATCAACGCCGTACAATTGCTCCCAGGAGCGCAGCGAGAGCACCACAAAGGCATCCTGCCACCCCAGACTGGCGCGGAAATCCTCAGCCTGGCCGGGGACAAAACGCTGCAAATCCACGCCCCATGGAAATAAGACCGCGCGTTCCGCCGGGAAGCCAAACCGGGCGGCTTTTTGCTGCACGGCCAGGCAGTCGCCAGCCAGAACGGTGGTACGTTTGAGTGTATAACGCGTGACGCGCTGCCACCAGGCGTTTTTATCGGCGTCCAGTAATAAATCCGAGCCCCACGACATGGTCACCAGTGGTTGAAAGCCGCTCATTGCCGCAATGTAGCCAGCCGACTGCACCGGCCCGGCATGGATCACATCCGGCTGGTGTTCTTTGACCACGCGCCGCAGGTCGGCAGCCAGCGCAGGCACATCCTGCCAGCGGAAGGGTGCCCGCCCGCCGAGCCACGGGATCACCTCCACCCCGGCAGGTACGGGTCGAATTTCGGTTTGCCGTTTCGCCGGCTCCAACTGCAGGAAGGACACTGAATGCGGCGTCCCGGCCAGCGCTCTAAGGAAGCGATGGTCGTGCGGAGTGTAGGAGCGGGAGAAATAGAGGATCTTCATGAGGAGTAGTTAGGCGGAATGGAGAGTGTTACGTGACACTTGACACCTGGCACTTGACACCCTATTCCCCTAACGATGTCCATCTCAGGTCTTTCCCTGCCGGGATATCGACGCTGGCACGAGTGCCAACCACCTTATCGATCTCTGGCGGCAGGATGGCACCGCGGGTTGCCGGGCGCAGCACATCGATCATCTCGCGGGTCAGCGTTTCGCCGGCTTTGATGTCCCGGGCAGCGCGCAGGCAGCGCCGTTGTAGCACAACGGTTTCCTGCTCATTTTCTGCCACGAACTTGTCGCCCGAACCAAGCGCTAATTCCAGCTCACGGGTACGCAGCACCATTTGCTCCCAGGCAGTTGGGTCCAGCGCAAACTTATGATCCGGGCCTTCGCGGTCATTATCATCCGTGAAGTGCTTTTCGATTACCCGCGCGCCCAGCGTCACCGCGCCCAATACGGCCGCGTGTCCGGGGGTATGGTCGGAGAGGCCCAGCACCACCTCCGGGTACATGCTGCGGTAGGTTTTCAGCACATTCAAATGAATGTATTTGAAGTTTTCCAGGCTGGCGGTGTAATTGGTGTTGCACTGCATCAGCACCAACTGCGAGTTGTGCGCCAGGATGGTATGCACGGCGTTTTGCACTTCACCTATATTCGCCGCTCCGGTCGCAAGCAAAACCGGCTTGCCTTTTTTGGCAATGCGCTCGATGGCTTCCAGCCAGTCCACTTCACCGGAACCGATTTTATATACCGGCATATGCTCATCGAGGAAGTCGATGGCCTCGAAATCGTATGGCGCCGAGAAATAATCGATGCCTTCCTGATCGCAAACCGCCTTCAGTTCGAAAGTCCATTCGAAGGGGATCGAAGCCGCCTGGTAAACTTCGAAGACGGATTTTCGCCAGGAAGCCTGGTGCGATTGCTGCCCGCCTAGTGATTTGAAGCCTACATCGGAGACGATTTTGGGGGCGCTGAAATTCTGGAACTTGGCGGCATTCGCGCCGGCTCTTTTAGCCAAGCGGATCAAATATTTAGCCCGGTCAAGGCTGCCGTCGTGGTTGGCGGCAATATCGGCCACAAAATAAGTGGGGTGTTGATCCCCAATCAAGCGGTTGCCAATTTTTATGTCCATTGCCAACTCCTCTGCGTCCCTCAATATCATCCGGAAATCCGGCTGTCAACCCCGTACGCCAACGCGCGCAGCCGTTGCGGGTACCCGGCCTGGTAAAGCTCGAAAAAGCGCTGCAGACTGGTTTTCTGGTCAGGCGCAGGCGAACCCAGCACCCCGGCCAATTTATCAGTGCGCAAGCGTAAATCAGGCGAGCGCGCCGCCAACAAGTCGCCCTCGCGCACGGAAACCGGCTGGATTAATCCCTCGTCCAGTCCAAACCGGCGCGCCACTGCGCAGCCGAAGTCATACTTGGATAAGCACTCCTTGCTGACCACGTGGTACAGGCCGCTGCTACGAACCTCAACCAGCCGCATAAGCGTCTCAGCCAGGACGGTAACCTCCAGCGGGCAGAAGAAAACATCGGTGAACCCGCGCACCGGGGTGCCAGCCGAGAGATGGTTGAAAAAGAACTCTGCCAGGCTGCGCTGACCGCCCAGGCTCCAGCCGTAAAAGTTGACGCGTGCTATCAGCGCCTCTGGGTAAGCCCGCAGCACCGCGTGTTCGGCGGCCAGCTTGGTGCGGGCGTAAGCGCCGAGCGGATTGGGCTGCGACTCCTCGGTATACCCGCCGGTTTGCCCATCGAAAACGGCGTCGGTGGAAATGTGCACCAGCGCAATACCGCGGTGGGCTGCAGCTTGTGCCACGTCTTCCGGCAAGTCGGCATTCAGGCGCCAAGCCAGTTCTGGCTGCCGCTCACACTGGTCAACATTTGCCAGCGCTGCGCAGTGCAGCACCACCTCCGGTTTTACCCGGTCGAGAATTTCGCCGATGCTGCCTGGTTTTGCCAGGTCAGCGGTCAGTATCTGGAAAGGCGCGCCTGCCAGAGCATGCGCGTTCACGACTCCAGTCACCTGATGCTGCCGGGAATAGGTCAGGGCGAAATTCAGGCCAAGCAACCCGCTGGCGCCTGTCACCAGGATGCGCATCATTCCAGCGTTCCCTGCCTGTACCCCTCTTCGATCGGACGAATGATTTCGCGAATTTGCGGAATACTGAGCCATTCCGTGTTGGTGTTGCTGGCATACCGGAATTCATCCGCCAGCGGTTTGCCGCGGTTTTGCCAGTCGCGGCCAAACCACAGCGCTTCAGCCGGCTGCACCACGTACATGTCGTCCATTTCCACCGTGCTGCGCGATTCATCATCCGAGATCAGCACTTCATGCAGTTTTTCGCCCGGGCGGATGCCGATGGTGTTAATTTTGGCATCAGGGGCAACTGCATGCGCCAGATCGACCACTTTCATGCTGGGGATCTTGGGCACAAACACCTCGCCGCCCTGCATTTGTTCGGTGCAGCGGATGACAAAGCGTACTCCCTGCTCCAGCGAAATCCAGAAGCGGGTCATGCGCTCGTCGGTAATGGTGATCGCGCCGTTATCACGCTGTTTAAGAAACACCGGCACCACACTGCCGCGGCTGCCAACCACATTGCCGTAGCGCACGCAGGCAAAGCGGGTAGAGCGGCCGCCGGCGTAGCTGTTGGATTGGACGAACAGCTTCTCGGCTGCCAGCTTGGTCGCGCCGTACAGGTTGACCGGATTAACCGCTTTATCCGTGGAGAGGGCAATCACACGCGTGACCCCGGTATCCAGCGCAGCATCGATCACGTTGCTGCTGCCCAGAATGTTGGTCTTGATGGCTTCCATCGGGTTGTACTCGCAGGCCGGCACCTGTTTGAGCGCCGCAGCGTGCACCACGATGTCCACCCCGTTGAAGGCGCGGCGCAGCCGGGAGTAATCGCGCACATCGCCGATGAAGTAGCGCAGCGAGGGGTGGTTGTAGCCGGAGACTTGCATTTCATGCTGCTTAAGCTCATCACGGCTGAAGACGATGATCTTGGCCGGATGCACTTCTTCCAGCATGAGTTTGATGAATTTTTTGCCAAACGAACCGGTCCCACCGGTTACCAGTACGACGCTATTCTTCCAATCGACCATGTTTTTCCTCGAACAACAAGTATCGGACCCACCGGAGTGCATTCAGGATGGGGCCGTCATAAAAGCGCTTGTGCGGCACCTTGCGGCTGGGCGAATAAGGGAACTTTGCCAACTCAGGCCACAGGGTGGCGGTAATTTGCCGTTCCATGATGTGATCCGGATAGCTTCGGTATTTCGGGTCCACCCCCAGCATGGTGGCGATGAAGCGGCGGTTGCTGATGGGCGCGAAATCCTGGTGCGACAGGTCGTTGGCCACGTGCCCCAGCGCCAGCCAGTTGCCGATTTCATTTTCCCAGGAAAGCAGGTCGAGCAGTTTGTAGCCCAACTTTTCGGCGGGCAGCGCGTCCTGCATCCAGGCCTTCAGACTCTTGACCACCAGCGGGTCATTGCCAAGGTTGAGCAGCCTGACCAGATCGCGCAGCGTCACGCGGTAGGGATAAACACCCACCGACCAGAAACGGACGCGGACGATCTCTGAGATGGTGCCCTTGAGGATCACCCGTCCCTGCGGGATATGCTTGTAGCGCGCCTCGACCAGGTTGCCCCAGTCATCTTTTGTACCGGTCAGCGTGCGGTTGTAAACCTCGGCGAACTCGGCGGACATGGGCACGCGCGCATCGACAATGTGATGTGTCAGGTTGACCGCGCGGGTAATCTCACTCGGGACTTTCAGGTCATCGCTCTCGGTGGTCAAATGGCGGTACATCATCGAGAAGAAAAACACGTCTTCGGCAAAATCCTTGGTAGCAGCCAGCATCATGCGGCTGTCCAACCCGGAAGAGAGCGCTACCGCCAGGGGGAAACGTTTGTGCGCGGCAGCGATCATCCCCTTAAGCGTTTGTGCCGCAATTTTGACGCCTTCTTCCAGAGAATATTTCTTGAGCGGCTTCACCGGCCAGAAACGCACAGCTTTCTTTGTTTTCAGGTCGAACAGGTGATTGGGCAGCAGGTGTTTGACTTCAGCATAGGGGCTGCTGTCGCCAGCCCACCAGGTTTCAATTTTTTCCTGATAGCGCGGCGAGGCCATGTAACTGGCACCTTCCGGGGAAACCTCAAAACCGAATTTGAGCTGGAAAAGCCCCGGCTGAGTGCCAAGCCAGGGGTTGCCTTCAGCGTCGACGTGATAGAACGTGGTGCGCAAGCCGCCCGGGTCATTGAAGACGACCGCTGAATCACCCTGGTGCAGGAAAATCAACCAGCGCCCGCCCATCGGTTCAGTGGACTCGATCCACTGCTCGACGGTGGCGGCTGAATCGCTTAGCCGCGTCAAGATTTCAACATCTGTGTCTTCCGGCCGGTCGGGATCGAGGATAAAGCCAAGCAAGGTCACCTTGAAACCGTTGCGTTCGATCTGGGTAACCGTAAGCTCAGGATGGGCTGACAGGCAGGCTTCGTCGGGCATGGCATAAACCGCCCAACCATCCACCGGAAGCGGCGTTTTCCCATAAAGGAACTGGTACCGATATAAAAGATCTTCCATTTTTGTTTCCACTGCCTGTATCTCCTTTCACCTGTTACTTTGGATATAAACCGTTAAAGACGGTCTAGTCGCACTGACCGTTGCCGCGTTCCAGACTCCAGTCGATGGGTTCGCCCACCAGGTAACGGAAGGTTCGCGCATACTGTTCGCTGCATTCGCCCTGGAGCACCTTTTCGAGCGGGCGCGCTTTGTAATCATCCCACAGCCGTACCAGATGCCAGGGGAAAGGTTGCGGATATTCGAAGAAGAAACGATAGGCGTAATGCCAGGCTTCAGTGACTTGCTCGCGATTCAGCCGATGTTCCTCCGGGTGCTCCAGCAGCAGCCCGAGCAATTTGTAGTAACTCACCCAGGAGTCGGGGTCATGGGTAAAGCCGCGTCCGCGGTAGTGCGTCTGGCCAGCGACAACCACGGGCACGCCCGTCATCGCCATTTCCATGCCAACCGTGGTGGTGTACACCAGACCCACATCCGCCACGTCGATCAGGTCGTAGGTATTGATCTCGTCCTTCGGTTTGATCAGGCGAATGTTCTCCGGCAAGCGCGGCAGCACCTCGTGCACCACGTCCACCATGGACTGACCATGCGTAAGCACCTCGCCGGGATGCACGCGGATCACTAACTGGATATCCGGCCGGCCGATGAAATACTGCACAGTACGGCTGATCCATTCCGCCATGCTTTTCGAGAATACCTGACGTCCCAGTGTCAGGCTGTCCCCCAGCACATTAGTTGCCAGCAGCGCCACCGGCCGCTTGTCCAGGCCAAGGTGTTGGCGCGCCTGTTGCCCACCCTCAGTCGGGACCCCTTGCCACATGCGGGCAAAATTCTCCCACATCGAACCGCGCTGGCGCGCCATCATCAGTGAACGCATCCGTTCCATCTGAGCTTCGCTCAGCGGGCTTTCACGTTTGGCCTGCCACAGGGCATTGGTGTCCTGGCGCATCACTTCACTGTTACGCGCCACCCAGATGCGCTGGCGCTGATCGCTAAACTCGTAAGTCACGGTTGGAATTTTCAAGTGCCGCGCGACCCGGTAAAAAACACCCAGTTCCTGAATGGTGCCGTTCGGCACGATGACCACGTCCGGTTTGGACTGGCGCAGCCAGGCCAGGGCAGCCTGGGCGATCTCGCGGTTGCGGTTTAGACGCAACTTGTAGATGTCGCTTTCGAAATCCACTTCCTCATTCTGGAGCGTATATTGCGTATCATACAGCGACACTTCTTTGACTGCTTCCACTAAGTCAGCCGGCAGCGGCATATAAGGCGCGCGGGCAGTCAGGAAGGAGACGATATCCAGCACCGGGCCAGCCTGTTCGAGCACCTTGCGGGCATAAGCATTCTGCCGGCGCAAGTCGAACATGTTGATTTCCTTCTGCCAGTCTGCATAGGGCAAGTATCCCATGGTGACCTTGTGTCCCTGGGCCGCCAATGACAGGCTCAAGAGGGAAGCATGTTCGATCCAATAATGCAGCGTGGCAAAAACGAGCACCTTTTTTCCGGCTGGCGCAGCTTTGTTCAGGCTGGCCACTACCGGCGCAATTTCCGGCATGTGCGCCTGCAAGCCGCGCAGCGAAAAGCGCGTGTTGATTGGTTTGCCGCGCTGGCGGATTAACCAGTAGAGCTCGGCTGTAAAGGGAATGCCCCCCAGGATGTGCTTGATGGCCTCTGTTCCGGTTGGTGTCATGCTTCGATTGCCTCTATTTGCCAATTTAATCGCGGCCGCACCGGACCCAACCTGGCCTCTGGCCAGTGCATCCCGGGTGCCCCCGCCGCATCAACGGTGAAGGTCAATGCCTGTTCATCCTGGAAATAGCGCTTTACCCGGTAGGAACTGGCATTGACGCCGATAACAAAACGCCCTTCGTTCAATAAGTTCGCTGGCAGCGTGCAGCGGCTGATGTAGCGGCCGGCCGGCCGGACAGTCATCCGCTCAAACTCAGCCACATCGTCGGTATCGAAGGAGGTGAAGACATACTCGCCGCGCGTGCTCATCAGGTAGATGCCGACGCGCAGGCCGGTCACCGGAGCTGACAGGCTATATTCAATTTCGACCGTGTTTTCCTCGACCGAACGAATGGTGTTAACCACCTTGCCCTGCGAATTGAGCACGCGCACTGCCAGCGGAAGGAACGGCGCGGCGCTTAACGGCACCTCGTCCGCTTCCCAGGCGCGCTGCCCTTCCTGGGTAAACCCGCGCGACAGATAAAAATCGACCGCTTCGGCTGTCGGGGCCCGCATGATCAGACCGCCTTTGTCGATCACGACGGTTTCGTCGGTCAGACGCAGCACTGCAGACATGTTGTGGCTGACGAATAGGACAGTGCGGCCTTCACGGGCGACGTCACCCATTTTGCCCAGGCACTTGCGCTGGAATTCAGCGTCGCCGACCGCCAGCACCTCATCCACCACCAGGATTTCCGGTTCAAGGTGGGCCGCCACGGCAAACGCCAGCCGCAGGTACATGCCGCTGGAATAACGCTTGACGGGCGTCTCGATGAATTTTTCAACCTCGGCAAATTCTACAATTTCATCGAACTTGCGCTCGATTTCCGCGCGCTTCATGCCAAGGATGGCGCCGTTGAGATAAATATTCTCTCTCCCGGTCAGTTCCGGGTGAAAACCGGTTCCCACCTCGAGCAGGCTGCCAACCCGCCCGCGAATTTCAGCCTCGCCCTCGGTCGGCTCCGTCACGCGCGACAGCAGCTTGAGCAGCGTACTTTTGCCGGCGCCGTTGCGCCCTACCACGCCCAACACCTGCCCCTGCTTGACGTCAAAGGAGATATTGCGCAGTGCCCAGATATGGCCGTTGGGCTGCTTTTCGCGCGGTTGGAACAGCGAAACCAGCGAATCCCGCAGGGTGTGGTAATTCGAAGTGTGCAGCGAACCGATGCGGTAGCGCTTACCTAGCCCGTTAACGCGAATGGCGATATCGCTCATATCAGATCCGCAAAAGTCCGCTCCATGCGGCGGAAGTAATATAGGCCGCTAACCAACAGCAGCAGAACCATCGTCATGGAAATGGCAAACATCCAGCCAGGTGGATTGGTGCCGAAGAGCACCCAGCGGAAGCCTTGAATCACGCCAACCATGGGATTGAGCGCGTAAACCGCTTTCCAGAATCCGCCTGCATTGATCACATCAATCGGGTAAACCACCGGCGAGACGTACATCCAGATGGTCAGCAGGAATGGCACCATGTGCTGCACATCACGGTACTGCACATTGAGCGCCGAAAGCCACAAACCAACCGCTAGCGCTGTCAGCAGCGCCATCAGCAGAAAAAGCGGCAGCCACAGCATTTGTAACGTAAACGGCACGCCAAAGTAAATCATCAGCCCGATCATGATCAAGAACGAAAAGCCGAAATCGACCAACCCGGCCGCGACTGCTGAAGATGGAATAATCAGGCGGGGAAAGTACACCTTGGTTAGCAGGTTGGAATTCGAAACCAGACTGGTGCTGGCGCGCTGCAGCGCCCCCTGGAAGAATTGCCAGGGTAACAGCCCCGCAAAAGCGAAAATCGGATACCACGCATCGGGGATGCCGGCATCGGGTTTGACATCCAGGAACTGGTTGAAGATGAAGGTAAAGACCACCATGGTAACAATCGGTTGGATGATCGCCCAGCCAATGCCCAACACCGCCTGCTTGTAGCGTACCTTGACATCGCGCCAGGTCAGAAAATAAACCAGCTCGCGGTACAGCCACAGGTCGCGCAGGTTTATGGCTTGCCAACCGCGCGGCGGGCGAATAAGGGTTACCGTTGAATCAGATTGAACCGTCATGTTCCCTTTCTGAGTATCGGCGGTGGTCAACCGGCTGGTGCCAGTTGCTGTCATGCTTTGGCGCGTTGCGCGCGTAGGGCGCGGTACCAGTCGATGGTGCGGCGTAAACCGTCCTCAAAAGTCACTGCGGCTTTGAAGCCGAAGTATTTTTCCGCGCGGGTTGTGTCCAGCCCGCGGCGCGGCTGGCCGTTGGGCTTGCTGGTATTCCAGACCAACTTCCCATGGTAACCCGTCAGCCGCTGGATCAGTTCTGCCAGGTTCCTGATGCTGATTTCAGTACCCGAGCCCAGGTTTACCGGCTCAGCGCCGTTGTAGTGCTCGGTCGCCAGCAGGATACCTTCAGCGGCATCTTCGACATAGAGGAACTCGCGGGTGGGCGAGCCGTCTCCCCAAACTTCCACTTCATCCACGCCAGTTTCCTGGGCTTCGATAAATTTGCGGATCAGCGCAGGGATCACATGGGAAGATTCCAGGTCGAAGTTGTCGCGCGGGCCGTACAAGTTAACCGGCAGCAGGAAGATGGCGTTAAAGCCGTACTGCTGGCGGTAGGCTTGAGCCTGCACCAGCTGCATCTTCTTCGCCAGCCCATACGGCGCGTTGGTCTCCTCGGGGTAGCCGTCCCAGAGCGAATCTTCTTTGAACGGCACCGGGGTGAATTTGGGGTAGGCGCAGACCGTGCCAATGGCCGTGTACTTTTCGATGCCGCGTCTCCAGGCCTGGTGCATCAACTGCGTACCCATCATCAGGTTATCGTAGAAAAATTCTGCCGGGTGCAGACGATTGGCGCCAATGCCGCCGACATGCGCCGCCAGGTGAATGATCACATCTGGGCGGGAATTATCCAGCATGCGTTCCACGTCCTGCGGGTTCACCAGGTTGTATTGCTCGATGCGCGGGATGAAAATTTCTTTGACGCCGCGCTGGCGCAATTTCTCGGTGACAAACGAGCCGAGGAAACCCGAGCCGCCGGTAAGGCAAACCTTGCGGGTCGCCCAAAAATTTGAATCGGTCATTGTATTACTCTCGCTCCTCTAGTTCAAGGAATACTTTCAGGTCGCGCACAACCAGCCGGGGGGCATTGTTGTCTTCCACAATAACCAGCCCTTGTTCCAGGCAAGTTAACCGGCAAACTTCCGCCACGTCGCCGGTACCCTCCACGCGCACAGTCCGGTAACCCTGGGCGCGCACATCTTTAATCACATCCATAACTCGACCGCGCACCAGGCGGTAAAGATGGAAGGAATTTTGAATGTAGTCGATGGTCAACCGGGCGCGCAGCGCAATCCCGTCTGCGGTAATGATATAACGCAGCTTACGGCGCTCGGCGCGCCGCACCTTGACATATCCTTTCGCAACCAGGCGTTTAAGATGCCAGTTGATTGTTCCAACTGCCACCCCAAGCTGAGACGCCAGTGATGCCTGGGTCGCGTCGGGATCTTTCTCGATATGCTCAAGGATAATGAGATCGCGACTGGTTTCAGGTGGTGTTGTCATCATAGTCAATATTCAGTTGTTGAATTATAA
>MGMG01000008.1 GCA_001796355.1 Chloroflexi bacterium GWB2_54_36
TAGCGGACTTTGCGTACACTGTGTGCTGTGGTGAATATTTTTATGGGTGATCGGTTCCTGCAGTTTCGGTCGAGGCCAGGTGAAACTCTCCTGGGCGTTCTCCATCCTCAAATGAGGAAATGACAATAATTGCATTCGTCACCGTCGTGCCGGCATTACGCCAGCGGTGCAGTAAATGCGCAGCAAAAATCAACGTGTCGCCGGCTTCCAACAGGTAAGTCTTCCCATCCACCTCGTATTCCAGGATGCCGCGCAGGCAAAACACGAACTCCGAGCCGGTGTGCAGCATACCATGCGGCCCGCTGCCCGCGCCGGATTCGAGCGTGACCATAAAAGCCTCGATGCGACCGGTAAACTTCTCTCCGCCTAAGCCTTCCCACAATCCGCGGGTGAAGGGCATCCGCACCCGCTGGGTGGCTTTGAGGTGGACAACCGGACTGCGATCCGGTTCGATGCGGAAGAAAGCCGTCACCGGCACCTCCATCGCGCCAGCCAGTTTATTGAGTGTACTAACAGAAGGCGAGGTCAGCCCGCGTTCGATCATGCTCAATGCATTGGCCGAGAGACCACTGGTGCGCGCCAGGCTGCGCATCGACACGCCGCGTTCCTCCCGCAAATGTTTTAACCGCTGGCCAACGTCTATGGAAACAGCTTCCTTACCAAGAATGTCCATCAAAACCTCCGCGGTTAACATTAATAGGAATATTACCCGACCCGCTCAAACAATATATGACTTAACCTGTCATTATTATATAGAGATTATCCGGGAATGTAAATTTATTTCGTAAGGTATTTTAACGCCAATTATCGATTATTCGATATTTACGGAACGAAATGAATCCCGTCCTCTACGGGTAGTGGCACGTATCGCGGCGCCAGCCTGGTCTTAGGCTTCGACAAGCTTAGCCACCTGGCTTCGACAGGCTCAACCAACGGGGAAACCGCCCCCTGTCCGCACTCACAGAGCACCCTTTGGGTGGGACAATCTGCGATTGAGCTTGTCGAAGGGCAACTAACAGGCTTCGACAGGCTCAGCCAACGGGGAAACCGCACCCTGTCCGCACTCACAGAGCACCCTTTGGGTGGGACAATCTGTGATTGAGCTTGTCGAAGGGCAGCTAACAGGCTTCGACAGGCTCAGCCACAGAGAAATCGCGCCCTGTTCGCACTCACAGAGCACCTTTTGGGTGGGACAACCGCAATTGAGCCTGTCGATGGGCAGCCAGCAGGCTTCGACAGGCTCACGCATAGAATGTTTTACGAGCAGCTAGCGGTTAATAAATGCCTACGACAACCCCACTACCTGCCCGGTTTCCAGGTCAACATCTACATCGTAGAATCCGGGGCGGGTTGGCAGGCCGGGCATGGTGCTCATTGTCCCCAATAGCGGGTAGAGGAAGCCCGCACCAACCGAAGCGCGAACATCGCGCACCGGAATGCGATACCCTTTAGGCACGCCCTTCACATTCGCGTCATGGCTCAAAGAAAGGTGAGTTTTGGCCATGCAAATGGGCAGCTTGTCGAAACCAAGATCGGTATAAGCCTGGATGCGCTCTTCGGCCAGCGGTTCGTAATCGACGCCGTCTGCGCCGTAAACCTCACGGGCTATGATTTCAATTTTCTCTTTGATGGTTCGATCCAGCGGATAAAGGAAGTGGAATTGCGACGGCTTTTCGGCAGCTTTGACCACCTCTTTCGCAAGTTCCAATGCGCCCTCGCCGCCCAATTCCCAGTGACGGCATACCACCGCCGCTTCGGCGCCACCTTCATCCACGGCGGCCTTGCGCACCAGTTCCAGTTCGGCCTCGGTGTCGGTCGCAAAGCTGTTGACCGCCACCACCACTGGAATGCCATATTTACGGGCGATGCCGATGTGGGCCAGCAGGTTACCCAGCCCGGCTTTCAGCAGGTCGAGATTTTCGTTGGTGTAAGCCGGGTCGAGCGGACGACCAGCGACCACCTTGGGGCCGCCGCCGTGCATTTTGAGCGCCCGGATAGTCGCCACCAGCACCACCACGTTGGGGACCAAGCCAGAGTAGCGGCATTTTATGTCGAAGAATTTTTCCATGCCCATGTCGGAACCGAAGCCGGACTCTGTGACGACGTAATCCGCCAGTTTAAGGCCGATCATGTCCGCCAGAATCGAGCTGTTGCCGTGGGCAATATTGGCAAACGGCCCGGCGTGTACGAATACCGGCGTGCCCTCGACTGTCTGCATCAAAGTTGGTTTGATGGCGTCGCGCATCAACACGGTCATGGCGCCCGCCACGCCCAGGTCATCGGCAGTGACGGCTTCGCCGCGCTTGTTGCGCCCGATGACGATCTCGCCAAAACGCTTGCGCATATCCGCCAGGCTGGTAGTCAATGCCAGGATAGCCATGATCTCACTGGCAACGGTGATGTCGTAGCCCGTCTCGCGCTGGTGACCCTGCTCCTCAGGTCCGCGGCCGATGGTGATGCCGCGCAGGAACCGGTCGCTGGTATCTACCACCCGGCGGAAAGTAATCGTCTCGGGATCGATGTCCAGCCGGCAGAAACGCACGCGTTCCTCAGGCGTCATTTGCTCGGGATCGGTGTACGTGATGCCCAATTTCTTCATGCGGTTGCGCATGTTGATGGCGAAATGACGCACACCCTTTTTGTCTTTGGGGAACAGCCGGATGAACATCTGCTCATTGGTAGCTTCTGCCTCGTGCATGATGCGCACGTCGATGGCGGCCGCCAGCAAGTTGTTGGCAGCACTGATGGCATGAATGTCGCCGGTCAGGTGCAGGTTGAAATCCTCCATCGGGATCACCTGGCTGTACCCACCACCCGCCGCCCCGCCTTTGATGCCAAAGGTCGGGCCCTGGCTGGGTTGGCGAATGCAGGTCATCACTGACTTGCCCAGATGCGCCCCCAGTGCCTGACTCAAGCCAACGGTGGTGGTGGTCTTGCCCTCACCCAACGGGGTGGGCGTGATGGCAGTCACATCGACGTATTTACCATTGGGGATGGCTTTGAGCCGGTCGAGGACTTCCAGCTTGACCTTGGCTTTATACGGCCCGTAGAATTCGATTTCCTCCGGCAGCAATCCAAGTTCTTCAGCGACTTGAGCAATGGGTTTTAAGGTTGCCGCCTGGGCGACCTCGATATCCGACGGAACCGGCTTAACCCGATTTAACCGGGTCGCCTGGAACGGACGCTTACCGCCTTGATTTGTCTGTGACGACATCATTAACGCTCCTATGTAGATTTGTTAGACCAATGGATGGGGTTAATTATCGGAGAAATCGGCCTGAAATGCAAGTGATGAAGGTAGAAAATACCCTAATAATCCGACATCTATAAAATATATGGCAAATGGATTGATTCATGTTCATTGTACAGCCTTGGTTTGTCCGTTTACGTGTAGGACAAACTTCAGTTTGTCCACGCGAGCTAGAAGCTCGTGCTACAAACCAGGTAAACTGACTACCTAACCTTCACAGAAACGCACAGCAAACCGCATAACTTGACTGGACAACTCCAATTTCCTATAATGATAGTGAGAAACACCGCAGCCCTCACAATTGAGGCAGCCCAAATATTGAATGCATTCCAGGCCGTTCGCACATTTGCGGGCGGCTTTTAAGTAAGGAGGCAGAAATGATCCAGATCAACCTGACCCAGGATGAAATTCAACTCCTGAAGAACTTACTCGATACCTACCTTGAGGACCTCCGGGTAGAAATACACGCCACCGACAATATGGATTACAAGGAAATGCTGCGCAGCCGCAAAGTCATCCTGCTCAAACTGATGGAGGCCTTACCGAAGGAGCAGAATCTGCCGCTGGCCGAATAAACGGTAGAATGGCGACCTGTTGGCCAAGTCGTTCAGCGGTCTGCGCGGCAGTTATGAGCGGCAGCTGGAAAGGATTGAGCTGAAGCCAGCATTATAAAACACGAATTAGCCGCGCTTATGGGGTTGTGTTTATATCCTTCCCACAATGAGGGCATATTTTTTGCTCTTGTTTCTGCTTCTGTAATTCCGTAGCGAAACCCGATGCAATAATTCCCGCTGGAAGAGCAAATAAACCAATCCCCAAAACTGCAATGAATGCACCAATTATTCTGCCTAGAAGAGTCATTGGATAAACATCACCATATCCTACAGTTGTTAATGTGACTGCTCCCCACCACATGGCTTTTGGAATGCTCCCGAATAATTCGGGTTGCGATTCACGCTCAATGAAATACATTAAACTAGAAGCCATAATCAGTAGAACGATGCTTGAAAATAATGTAATGATGAGCTCTTCTTTTTTGGACTTAATTACATTGGCTAGTTTGTTCAGAGACTGTGAATAACGCCCCATTTTGAAGAGGCGAAATAATCGAAAAAGGCGAACGGCACGAATGAATCTCAAATCCATTCCACCCAGTGGTAGGTAAAATGGCAGGAAAGATAACAAGTCTATAAGCATTGAAGGTGATAAGGCATATCGAAGCCGCCCCAATATTGGCGATTTATACTTAATATGCTCTGTACATGTCCACAGGCGAAATATATATTCAACTGTAAAGACACCAACTGAGAATATTTCAAAGTATTGAAAATGGATTTTATACTGAGAATACAAACCCTCTTCCGTTTCTAATACGACAGCTAAAATATTAAAGAAAATCAGGATGAGCATTCCGATATCAAATGCTCTGCTCGCATTACCACCGGAGTGAGTTGTGTCGATGATTTCGAATATTGTCCTTTTAAATTTTGGCATAATAGTATTACTTTCTACTGACCTCTACTCCCTGCGCATTGTAAAGAACAGCAGGGTCAGACTCCGAGTTATTCCATATGGAAGTACCAAATCCACAGCCATACCCTGCACCTTGAGCGGTTCCTGCCCAAATTCGTAAAGTTACACCAACATTTATAGTGCCTGAAAGAGAACAAGATTGATTTCCCTTTTCAGAAACCAATTTCCAATCTCCCAGATTCACATCGATGTTACCCACATTTTTAATATCAACATATTCGGCAGATTTATTCACACTTATAATAACGACCTGTGCAAAGGATGGTTCAGGTGTTTGCGTTGCTATCCAGATACCAATTTGTGAGCCACGAGTTACGTTCTGAATTGCCGAGAATGTATCTGCACAAGCTACGTCTGGAGGATAAGTTTCTGCTACAGCAAAACCCATTTTTACTAACTCAAGATTAACAAAAATATTTTTGACGATCACATACCTGAGCAATCGATCAAACTGGTCCGTTTCTGAGACATCCTTTACTAGTATTATCTCCTTATTAAGCACCAAATCTGAATTAGCCTTCTTTGATTCGGTGTAGTAAGGTCGTTCACTTTCAGGTGCATCAACTCCTATATATCTGACGCGATATGTATTTCCATCCTCCAAACGAACTTGGATAGTATCACCATCAACGATTTGTACTACAGTACCTTTCTGGAACAATGTGTTTTTGGGTAGACAATCTGATACGTTGTAAAATGATAAATCCTCTGTTGGTGTGCGAGTTATTGAAGGGGTTAATGTAATTGTTGAGGTAATTGTTGAGGACGGTGAAACCGTTACTGTTGAAGTCGGTATTTGGGTCGGTGTATGAGTAATAGTTGAGGTTAAGGTTGGGGCGGGTACAGAGGCAACAAGAAGCGCTCGAGAGGAAATTATGCCAAATGCACCATAAATTAATACGCCTAATCCAATTACACTCATTAAAATTGCGGCGCTGGCACTTTGTGAAAACCTATTATTAATACCCCCAAATAAATTTGTACGCAAATAATTAATAAAGTTGACACCTGTGAAACGACTTAAATTTCGATTTACCGCTTCAAGTTCCAAACCGCATTCAGTTTGGCGCAATTGGTGGGATTCTCTGGTTTTTGTTAGATTATCTCTTTGCCGTTTGTACCTTTGTTGGATTTCACTTAATTGTATGTCAGGCAACTTATCCGGTTTAGTTGATTCCAATTGAGATAAGACAGATTCCTTCCAGTTCAATAATGCCTGAACTTTAGCCTTCCCAAATCCTTCTAGATTCTGAATATTTAGACCTATGTCGGCAGCACTAATAATCCCATTCGCTTTTAGTTTTTCTTTTAGTTTTGGTCCAACTCCCGAAATATTCCCTGTTTCTATTTTCTCACCTGTGAGACCAGTCTCAATATATTCTTTATGAATTTTCTGTAGGGCTTTTGCTATTTCTTGATTTTCATTTATCTGATTAGTCGCGAGTGTTTTTTTGATTTTCGAAATTTCGGTTTTTGTTTTGGAAACTTTCTTAAGTATCTTTGATCTTTCGGTTATATATGTACGTTTATCCTTAACAACCGGAATTAAACTATAACGAACGAATAGAAAAACACCAGCTCCTAATGTAAGCAATACGGCACAAAACACAACCAGAAATAACCATCCCGCTGCTTCTGGCATAAAGAAAAGTAGTATGAAGCTAATCAAAATCAGTAATAACTCTAGTCCGAGCCACAACCTTACCAATCGCGAGGAAGTTAAATCATAAGATAGTCCCCCATTAAATATTGCGTTTTTCGGCATAACAGCCCCCATCAAACTAAACAAGTGGATAAGGATTGTCTAGAACATTATATACTAGCAATTTCACCCAGTTAAGTCAAAAAATTTATGTATTCTTTTCTAAATCACCTCTCGTTTAATTCCCATCCACTTGAATGCGATAGCTTGTTACTCCAGTGTAGTTAGCACCGATAAATGTATTTTCAAATGAGCTTACTTGACCTGCATCCAAATGAGTGCTGTTTACAAATGTATAATCACAATCCACGACATTTCCTAAACCATTATACAAAGTCATTACTGGCATAACGTATTCGACTCGCCTACCCGCATCGTTTCGAACTTGGCCAATTATCTTATACCACCCATAATTTGACAAATATGTGCCACTATCGTTGAAGACGGTCAATAAAGGTAAGGGCTGCCCACTTGTCCAATAATAAGGTGGCTCAAATTCAAAATATGAGTAACCTACTGGTAACTCTAACATAAGATCAAAGCAGGTTTTTTCATGCGATGGTAAATACCATAAATCGGTATAAGTATAATCTGTGGCTATAAATTGTCCTGAACTATTATAGAAATTTGCTGAAATTTTTACGAACTCTAAATGATTCCCTGTATAGTTTAAAACCTCTCCAACTATATGTAAATAATCAATAGAATCTACATAAGTAGAATAATTGTTTAAAATTTGGACCCCAACAGGAATTGGTGTATTTATTAGTGTTGCCGTTGCGGTTGGCATTTCAGTTGCCGTTGGAATTATCGTAGGCGTGGCCGTTGGCAACGGCGGATAATCTTTCATCACTAGCGGTAGATATATCGAATTTGAAATTACCAGAGCAAATGCCTTAGAAAATCCCAGAAGCAATCCCACAATCACAATAATAATTACTACAAGGGAGGACCTACCATTGTTCTTGCTCATGTTTTCCCCTTTTCCCCATGTTGCAGAAAGCTACTGTTTACTTGTTCACGAGCCTTGATTGATATTGCATGGCCGATTTTATTGAAATTATGGTAATTTTTGGCTTGTTTTATTATAGATCGTTCACAGGGGAAACACAACAAACAGTAACAAAATGTATAATATTGACCTTATTCAACGAATAGTCTGTTTGATATTTATAAAACAGATACTGACGGGTTTCGTAGTTTGACCTGTGGGGCGGGAGGGGGTCGAACCCTCACGATGTCTCCATCGACGGATTTTAAGTCCGTTGCGTCTGCCGATTCCGCCACCGCCCCAGGATGTGCTAATTGTAATCCATGCCGGTTAGGCGTCAAGGCTGGCCAGCCAGTTTTAAATTTCAAAAAAATTCCTTGGATCATCCGCGGAATTCGTGTTATAATTTCCCCTCGCGCTGGTTTCCAAATCAGTGCATGATCTAATTGTAAAATTTTTGGAAGGATAGTTGCGATGGAAGATTTGCTCAAAGCAATTGAGGCGCCGGTTAACCCCAATATCCCAGATTTGCGCCCTGGCGACAGCGTCTCGGTTCACGTGAAAATCAAAGAAGGTACCCGCGAGCGCATTCAGGAATTCAAGGGCACCATCCTTTACCTGCATAATGACGGCGTCAATTCCACCTTCACCGTGCGCCGCCTGGCGACTAACGGGATCGGCGTGGAACGTACCTTCCTGACCCGCTCCCCGCGCATCGACAAGGTCGTGGTGGAACGCCGCAATGAGGTTCGCCGCGCCCGCCTGTTCTTCCTGCGCGGACGCACCGGCAAGAGCGCCCGACTCAAACAAAAGTTCAACTAGCCCGCATTCTTTTTTGCCCATTGAAAAGGGCGCAGCCTGAAGCTCAGGTTGCGTCCTTTTTTCGGTATAATCCGCTTACACAGAGGTGCCATGCCAACTCCCATCATCGGAATCACTGCCGGGCGTGTCCTATCGCCCACCCAGGTTTATGAACATACACTGTCAGACAAATACGTAACGGCCGTGCGGCGGGCCGGCGGCCTGCCGGTCATTCTGCCTTCCGGACTCGAAAACGGCCAGATTACCGAATTGCTGGAGAAGCTGGACGGGGTGCTCTTGACCGGCGGCGGCGACATCGACCCCCAGCTTTTTAACGGCATCCCGCACCCGCGGGTTTATGGGATCGATGAACCGCGCGACATCTTCGAACTGGAATTGGTAAGGCAGGCAGCCCAGGCAAATTTTCCCTTCCTTGGCATTTGCCGCGGCGTTCAAGTGATCAACGTGGCGCTCGGCGGCAGCCTGTTCACCGACATCGGCGCTCAAATGCCCGCTTCCGAGCGGCACGACTGGTTTCCCAACATCCCGCGCGACCGCATTTCCCATGTCGTGTCCATCCAAAAAGGCAGCCGGCTGGCGCGGCTAACCTCTACCACCCAATTGGAGGTAAACAGCCTGCACCACCAGGGTCTCGATCGCATCCCCGACCGGTTGCGCGTGGTTGCCAGGGCGGCGGACGACCTGGTGGAGGCAGTGGAACTGAGCGATCATCCCTTTGGCCTGGGCGTACAGTGGCACCCCGAATGGCTGGCCGAGTCGCCGGGCAACCAGGCCATCTTCAGCGGGTTGGTCGAGGCGGCCCGGAACCACAAATGAGCGAGTCTGGCGTTCCGGTCGGGGTATTCGATTCGGGGGTCGGCGGCCTGTCGGTGCTGCGCGCCATGCGCTCATTGCTGCCGGCGCAGGACCTGTTGTATTTTGGCGACCAGGCGCATGTGCCCTACGGTCCGCGTTCGCTGGCAGAGGTACGCGCATTTTCGGAAGAAATAACTCGCTTCCTGCTGCGGCGCGGCGCGAAACTGATCGTCGTAGCTTGCAACACCGCTTCCGCAGCAGCGCTGCAACATTTGCGGCTAACTTTTCCGCAAGTACCGTTCGTTGGCATGGAACCGGCAGTCAAACCGGCAGCGGAAACCAGCCGCACCCACCGGGTGGGCGTGCTGGCGACTCCGGCCACCTTCCAGGGCGCATTATATGCATCGGTGGTCGAGCGGTTTGCCAGCGGCACCACCATTTTCCAGGATACTCTGCCCGGTCTGGTCAATGAGATCGAGGCCGGCCGGTTGGAAGGGGCAGAAACCCGCCGGATTTTAGAAAAAGCGCTGCGACCCATGCTGGCAGAACAAATCGACACGGTCGTACTGGGCTGCACTCACTATCCTTTCGTCATCCCGTTGATTCAAGAAATCGTTGGGCCGGCAGTGCAGGTGATCGACCCGGCGCCGGCAATCGCCCGCCAGACCCGCCGCCTGCTGGAACAGCACGGCTGGCTGGCGCAAAATGAAGCAAACGGTTTTCTGAGCTTCGTCACCAGTGGCCCGGTCTCACCCTTTGCAAAAATCCTAACGCGCCTTTTGGGGGAAAGCGCCCCGGTGGAAGGGGTGCGCTGGAACAGCTCCAACCTGCCTGACTGAGCTGCCCGATAGCTGTCCTCCTAAAACCCGCTGAAAAAGCGGGCGATTTGATATACTAATCCGTAGAGGAGTATCAACTGTATGGCTCGCATTGAAATCGAACTCGACCCGGTAATGCGCATCACTACTGACGCGGTTGGTGAGCCCGGTCAGCGGGTTTTTTACCTGCAAGGACAGGACGATCATCAAACGGTCACGTTGCTGATCGAAAAAGCTCAAATTCAGACTCTATCGGTGGGGGTGGAACAATTTATTAATGAATTGGATCAACGCCTGCCCGATTTGACGCCCGTCTCGGTTGAATATGTCGAAGAGGCGATGCAGATTGAGCCCCCGTTCGATCCGCTCTTCCGGATTGGCGAACTGGGTCTGGCATACGACGCCGATCGCGATCTGGCCTGCCTGGTAGCCAATGAAATCCTCTCGGAGGAAGTAGGCGAGGAAGAGGCGGGCGTAGTGCGTTTCTGGTGCACCCGCTCCCAGCTCCTGGCGCTGTGCGCCTGGGGAGCTGAGCTGGCGTCCCGCGGGCGCCCGCTCTGCCCACAATGCGGCGAGCCCATGGATCCATCCGGCCATTTTTGCCCCAAGAAAAACGGCCACAAACACTGAGCACTTTTGCGGAGACCATATTAATCATGGCATCCCGCGCAGATTTAAAAACAACGCTGACCGCCCTGCAAAAAGGTGAAATTGACCTGGAAGGGCAGTTGGAAGTAGGCTCGAACAGTACCTTTCTGGTGACTCTGCGCTACCCCGGGTTCGAAGACCGGGCAGTTTACAAACCGGAACGCGGCGAGCAGCCCTTATGGGACTTTCCGGAGGGCACGCTTTCGCGGCGCGAGGTGGCAGCTTTCTTGGTCAGCCAGGCATTGGGATGGGAGCTGGTGCCGCCCACGGTTTACCGCCGCAGCGCCCCTCTGGGACGCGGTTCTCTGCAACTTTTCGTTGACCATGACCCTGGGTATCACTATTTTTCCTTTCGTCCCGAGCACCGGGCGCGCCTGCAGAAAGCAGCCGCCTTCGACGCCATCATCAACAACGCTGACCGCAAGGGCGGTCACGTCATCGTGGATGCCAACGACCATATCTGGCTGATCGATCACGGCGTCTGCTTCCACGAGGAGGACAAGCTGCGTACCGTCATCTGGGATTTTGCCGGGCAACCGCTGCCGGCTGACCTCTGCTCCGACTTGTTGCGCCTGACGCATCAACTGACCCGGCCGGAACATAAAACCACCCACCTGTTGACCCAGCTGCTGACTGTGGCCGAAGTTCTGGCGCTCGCCAACCGCGCGCAACACCTGGTAGAAGCTGGCGCTTTCCCTTCTCCCCGTCCTGACCGCCGCCCGTACCCGTGGCCGCCGGTTTAGCTCCGGCGCATTCCAATGGCTTGCCCGCGCGCTTTAATCCGGCTATGATAGAGGTATCACACTAGCGGAGAACATAAACATGAAACAGATCGCCCTGGTTATGGTCGGGTTTGGCAATGTCGGGCAGGCGTTTGCGCGCTTGTTGCTGCGCAAAAAGCCGGTCCTGGCTGAAAAGTATGGTTTGGAGTTCATCGTTACCGGAATCATCACCGGGCGGCACGGCGGCGCAATCAACTCGGGCGGCATCAACCTGACACGCGCCCTGGAGACCATTCAGCGCGGTCAATCGCTGGACATTCTCTCCGAACAGCCCGTTCCTGCCAACGTCACGGATTTTATCTTCTCCAGTTCGGCGGATGCCATGTTGGAGACTTCACCGGTCAATCACCACACCGGACAGCCAGCCATTGACCATATCAAAGCAGCGCTGAACAAGGGGATGCACGCCATCACAGCCAACAAGGGACCGGTAGTGCATGGTCTCGCCGAACTGAACAAAATAGCGGCAATGCGCGGCAAGCGTTTCATGTATGAATCGACCGTGATGGACGGCGCGCCGATCTTCTCGCTCTTTCGCGGTCCGTTGCCAGCCGCAGATCTGCAGGGTTTTACCGGCATTCTGAATTCCTGTACCAACTTCATTCTTGGTCTGATGGAGAAGGGCATGTCGCTGGAAGAAGCCATCGGCGAAGGTCAAAAAATTGGCATCACCGAAACCGACCCCTCTGCCGACATCGACGGCTGGGATGCTGCCATCAAGGTGGCAGCGCTGACCAGTGTGCTGATGGACATCCCGCTCAAACCGCAGCAGGTGAATCGCACCGGCATTCGCGAGATAACCCCGGCAATGCTGCAGGAAGCGCAGCAGGCCGGCGAGCGCTGGAAGCTGGTATGCACCGTCCGGCGTGAAGGTCAGCGTCTGCTCGAAGCCAGCGTCAAACCGGCGCGGGTTGCGCCGGGCTCGCCGTTGTACTCCATAGAAGGCACAAGCTCATACGTCGAGTTCAAGCTGGATGTTCTGCCCGGTCTGGGAATTGTCGAGGGCAACCCCGGGCCGGACACCACGGCTTACGGCATGTTGGCTGATTTACTCAACGTACTGCGCGGACAATAAATGGGCGAAGCGTTCCTACTAGCCGGGGGCGTCATTTCCTCCGTTGAAGATGGATTCCAGGGCTGGCTGGAAAGCCAGCATCTACGCCTGGCCTGGCTGGATGAGTTTCACCAGGTTTCAGCAGTCCCAGTGCCAGAATCTTCTCAGACAATTCCGGTTTTTAACTGGCCAGTTGACTCTGCCTCCGCTCACCGCTTGCTACACTTGCTGATCGCAGACATCGAACTGGACAGGCGTGAGATGGTCGGGTTGGTGATAACGGAAGCTGGCAATTCCTTTGGAATGGTGCTTGGGTCGCCGACTGCGCTCGGGCGGCGCAACCTATTGCCGGCAGCCCGGCTGTGTGCGTTTTCGCTGCCCAATGAAGCCGACCTCGATCTGGTTATGGATGGATTGAAAAGTGAGCTGGCTGTCTGCGATATAGAGCCTTCCCGCGTTTTTGCTTTAGCCCAATTGGAGCCGGTCGCCCAAACTCTCCAGCAGGCGGCAGCAGGATTAAACCCTGCCCTGTCGGTCAAAACCTCTACCGGAATGGTTGCGGCTTTGCTCGACCTGCTGCAATCTACCCTGACCTTCGGCAGCGCCGGGTTGTTGGCGCAGTCATCCGTTGGTCTGGTGACGGTGGTGGAAAAGATATGAGCCGCGTTTACCTGGCTTTGGGCACCAATCTCGGCGATCGCATGTTAAACCTGGCGCATGCACTTACATTGCTGCCGCCTGCGGTGAAGCTGCTGCGCTGCTCACGGGTGTACGAGACTCTACCCTGGGGTTACCTTGACCAGCCAGACTTTTTGAATATGGTCATCGAAGGTGAAACTGAACTTGAACCGTTGCAACTGTTAGAGCAGCTCAAGTTTTTGGAAGAAAAAATTGGGCGCGAGAAAAGCGTGCGCTACGGCCCACGCCTGATCGACCTGGATATTCTGTTCAGCGACGACCTCCAGTTGCATTCCGAGCGGCTGGACATTCCTCACCCGCGCCTTGCAGAACGCGCTTTCGTGCTGGTGCCGCTGGCAGACCTTGCGCCTGATCTGGAGCATCCGGTTACTCACGAGACCATTCGTGAATTGTTGGCAAAAGTTGATCGCAGCGGAATTTCCGCCGTCACCACCGCAGAGGATACCGCCCCCGGGGATATCGCATTGGCACTGCAAAGCCATTCTGGAGCCTTGGCTCGCTATCAACGCATACCGCCTTCGCACCAGCGCGAGTATCTAAAACACATTCAAGAAGCCCGCAAGCCGGCTACGCGTCAGCGCCGCATTACCTGGACGATCAACCGGCTGACAGAAGAAGGAACCTCAACATGACCGCTAAAAGGCTGGCCTTCGGTACGCGAACATTTGTAATGGGGATTATTAACCTGACCCCGGACAGCTTCTCGGGTGACGGCCTGCTGGGCGATGGTGAATTGACCGCCGCGGCGCTGGACCAGGCACGGCGGTTTGTGGCCGCGGGCGCCGATATTTTGGACATCGGCGGCGAATCCACCCGCCCAGGCGCGCAACAGGTCACGGTTGACGAGGAAATTGCACGCATCGAACCCGTCATGCGTGCGCTGGCTGCCGCCGACCTGGATGTGCTGCTCTCGGTCGATACCTACAAAGCCGCTGCCGCCGAAGCGGCTCTCGAAGCCGGTGCGCACTGGATCAATGATGTCTGGGGCTTGCGCGCTGACCCGCAAATTGCAGCGGTGGCTGCCCGCTACCATGTACCAGTGGTGCTGATGCACAACCGTTCCAAACCTGGCAATGCCAACTTGCAGCAGCGGCTGGGCGGGCGTTATGTCGGCATGGAGTACGACGACTTGATTGCGGACGTGTCCCGCGAGTTGCTGCAAAGCGTGGATATCGCCCTGCAAGCCGGGATTGCTCGCGAAGACATAATATTGGATCCCGGCATTGGCTTTGGTAAAACGGTCGAACAGAACCTGATGCTGCTCAACCGGCTGGATGCGATTAAAGCGCTGGGTTACCCGCTGCTGTTGGGCCCATCGCGCAAGTCCTTTATCGGTTACACCCTCAATTTACCCCCCGACCAACGCCTGGAAGGTACCCTGGCTGCCTGCACCGTCGGCATTCAACGCGGCGCAGACATCTTGCGCGTGCATGATGTCGAACCCGTGGTGCGGCTGGCTCGCATGACGGATGCCATTTTGCGCTCCATGTAGGACAAACTTTAGTTTGCGTTATATGTAGGACAAACTTCAGTTTGTCTCGCGAACAGAGTTCGCGCATAGGCGTGACTTCCAGAATTGTGGGCTGCGCTACGCGATTTCTTCTTCCCCTGGCACCAGCCAGGATCGCTTCCAGGCGTATAAAATCCCCAGGTATAAAACGATGACGATAACCTGCTGCGCCAGCGCCAGCAGCGGATCATATACCTTGATATTAAATAAAGCCGGTGAAGGCAGCGCCGTGTTGGGAAACGTAACCAGCAAGGTGGCATAAAGGTTATTGGCGGCGTGCAGCCCAAGCGCCATCTCCAGCCCGCCGCTTTTGAGGGTGACCCAGCCCAACAACAAGCCAATCCCAAGGTACAACGGCAGCGTCAGCAGCATCCCGTATGCGCCGACTTCTGGGTTAAGGCCGTGCAGTGCCATGAACACCACCGCCGGAACGATGAGCGGAAGCCAGATCGTTTGACTGAAACGCCCCATCCACTGAGTAAAATAGCCGCGGATGATCAGCTCCTCGGTCGAAGTCTGCACCGGCACGAGGATCAATGTCAGCAGCATGAATGGAAAAAATGCAGCCGGATCAAAACTGAAGCTGTAATTTGCCGGATCGACCAGCCAGAGAACCAGGTCACTGGCGCCCGCCAGCACAAACCAGATCGCTCCCGATAGCAAAACTTTGGCCCACGAAAATCCCCCGCCCGGACGCAGCAGCGACATCAACCCGCGTTTATGCAGCAGCTTCAAGCCGCCCCATAATACCAGTAAGGCAACCGGAAAAGGCAGCATGGTCAGGAACAACATGGTAAAGTTCGAATAGGTAGCAATATCCGGGCTGCCTTCGACGGCTATAGCCACCACGGCCAGGATCACCCCGGCGCCTAACGAAAACCAGAAAATAGTGAAAAAGGTCAGCAGATAACGCCAGAAATGATTGGCTTCGCCGCGCGCTGGGTCAATATAAGAGAGTTTCATGGGCATTGGTCCACTTACAGGCTAAGAATCGGTTGAAAGTCTGAACACAGGCTTGTACGCCCCAGTATACCCGTTTCGAGGAAACATAATTTTAGAAATATCCATAAATTTTGTCATTCTTGACTGGAGCGCTTTATTTTTACGGCAATTTTCCTTATACTGATGGTGAATATGGAGCAAATCGAACGCCCATTTTTGCCTGCTGCCCTGCCTCCACCTGCGTTACCGCTGGCGCGTTATCTGCCGCCGCTGCCGGAAGGTATGGTCGCACGCTGGTTGACCGAAAATGTCCCGCCCGGTGCATGGGTGCTGGATCCCTTCGGCTCCACTCCGCTGGCAGCACTGGAAGCTGCCCGGGCCGGCTACCGCATTCTGGTCGCCAGTAACAACCCGATTCTCAGTTATATGCTGGAAATCCTGGCGGCTGCACCGCCAGCCCGGGAATTCGAAGCAGCTATAGCCGCCCTGAGCGAATCGCGGCGCGGTGAAGAACGGCTTGAACGTTATCTGTATGGACTATACAGCACCCCCTGTCCGGTGTGCAGTCAGACCGCCCAGGCAGTGGGATACGTCTGGCAGCGTGAGCAAACTGCGCCGGTGAAGGTGCGGTATCACTGCCCGGCCTGCGGCAGTGACGGTGAAAAACCTTTTTCGCCTGCAGACCAGGAACAACTGACTGCTGCCGGAAGTGACGCCATGTCCCGTTCGCGGGCGCTTTCGCGCATTTTGCAGGAAGGCAACGAGGATCAGCGCAGCACGGTGGAAGAAGCGCTCAAGACTTACCTGGCCCGCCCGCTGAATGTGTTGAGCATGCTGATCAACCGCAGCGAAGGATTGGCTTTACCGCCGGAGCGTAAACGGCTGTTGACTGCATTACTGATCAGCGTATGCGACGAAGCCAATACCTTGTGGCCCTGGCCGGCAGCCCGGCCCCGACCGCGCCAGTTGATTGTTCCGCCGCAGTTCCATGAAAACAATTTATGGCTGGCGTTGGAACAGGCTGTTACCATCTGGAGCAGCCAGCCTGCACCTGTACCGCTCACCCATTGGCCGGCATTTCCACCGGAGAGCGGCGGGATTTGCCTGTTTCAGGGACGCATCAAATCTCTGCTGCCGCTGCCAAACGACGTGCAGCCAGCCGCCATTCTAAGCGCCGTGCCGCGACCAAATCAGGCCTTCTGGACGCTGTGCGCCCTGTGGTCAGGCTGGCTGTGGGGCCGCGATGCAGTCACCCCGCTGCGCGGCGCACTCGAGCGTCGCCGCTACGACTGGCATTGGATGACCCATGCGCTGCACAGCGCGCTGTCAGGGTCTAATCAACGCCTGGCAGCGGGTACGCCCTTCTTTGCCATAGGCAGCGAGCTGACTCCAGGTTTCCTGCTTGCGTTGTTGAGCGCCCCGGTCGCCGCCGGGTTTGGTCTCGAAGGCCTGGCCGTCAGCGGAGAAGAAAATCTGGCTCAATTTTGGTGGCGTTCCGGGATTCCTGCCGCCCCGCCGGTTAAAAAAAGTCCCAAGCTCATCAGCCGCCAGGCAATCCAATCCTATTTAACCCGGCGCGGCGAACCCGCAAATTACCTCTCCCTATATACGACCTCGCTTGCAGGCCTGGTCAGCGCTGGGCAACTGCCGCACGACATTGACGAAGTTGGCAGTGATCTGATGGCTCGCACTCAATCAACGCTGGCTGAACTGCTGGAGGATCGTTCTTTCCTGGTGCGGTTCGCCGGCAAAACCAGCTCCGAAGAGGGCGGGGTCTGGTGGCTGGCAGAACCGGCCGATTCTGAAATCCCGTTGGCTGACCGCCTGGAACGTGAGGTGGTCAACCTTTTGAACCGTAGCGATGAGGTCTGGCGGCAGGAAGTGGATGAGGTGGTTTACCAGGCCTTCCCAGGTCTGTTGACGCCTTCCGCCGAATTGATCGAAGCCTGCCTGAACTCCTACGGAGAAACCGCCGGAAACCAGCCCATGCTTTGGCGATTAGCCGGGCAGGAGCAGCCCGCCGCCCGCCGGGGGGATTTGAAATCAGCCGCGGTGCTGCTGGCGCGTCTGGCGGAAACTCTGGGATACCAGGCTTTGGGGGAAGATCCGATTCAATGGCAGGAAAAGGGCGGGAAAACCGCCTACCTGTTCTTTGTCATGGCCTCCAGCCAGATCAGCCGCTTTGTATTGGAACATCAACCCGTGCCGGCAAGCCGCTGTGTCCTGGTACTACCGGGTGGACGTTCTACATTGTTGAACTTGAAACTGCGCCGCGACCCGCGCCTTAATGCTGCCGTTGAAAACGGCTGGCATATCCTCAAATTCCGCCACCTGCGCCAGTTGGCAGGGATGGCTAACCTGACCCATGCCCTGTGGGAGGAACTGCTGGATGGCGACCCGCCCCGTTGGGAGGAAGCCACCCAGATTGCAATGTTCTAGCTGAATTTTCCCAGCTGCGCTTGATTAAGTCGTGACAACAACCGTTGGGGTTGCTTCTGTCGGGGCGTTGGTCGAGGTGCTGGTGAAAGTCGGGGTAAGCGTTGCAGTCAATGAAATGGTGGAAGTCGGAGTAAGCAACGCTGTCAAGGAAGCGGTGGAAGTCGGGGTAAGCGATGCGGTTGGCGAGAAGGTCGCCGTGGGCGTGGGTGTGGCAGTGGGCGTGGGGGTGGGCGTCAGCGTCGGAGTGTTGGTGATCGTCGGTGTACTGGTAGAGGTCGGAGTTCTGGTTGGCGTGGTAGTCGGCGTAGCAGTGGGCGTTGGCACCTGTAAATTGAGGTGCAGTTTGCGCACGGCGTACGTGTCGCGATCGCTGGTCAGGTAAATGCGCAGCGTCACCCCGCCCGCCCGGACAGTGCTGAGATCCCAATCCATCAGGAACTGGGGCTGGTCGGATTGCGGGCCGCCCAAATATAACAATTCCCAATCGGCCGGGTCGTCGCCCAGTCCATATTCCAATTTGTAATCCTTGTAAGCTGTGGGTACCTTGATCAAAGCGTAAATTTGCAGCGGCGAAGTGGTGACCGTCTGCCAATCGTTTAGGCCGGCGAACAAAATCAACGGGCGCTGGTCTTCCACGGTGCATTCCCGTTCCGGTGTAAAGAAAATTGGCTGCTCGAAACCGTTGCCTGTTGTCCAATTTCGGCCCTCTTCAGTCTCGAGCACCCATTTGACCGCACTTTGATCGGTGATGTTGAGTGCAAACTTATCTTCGACATAATCCGGGCAGGCAGAGGATGCAGTCAGGCCAGTCCAGGTGTCAATGCGCACCTTTTTCCACAAATCCTGTTCCTTTGGCGCCGGCATCTGGTCATAGGCGAAGACTTCAGTTTTCTGTGACGGGCACCATTCCGAAGGTTCCGCGCCGGAGATCGCACAAATGACGCGATCCAGCACCCCTGCCGGACGAACAAAGGCTGAATAATTCCCGCCAGTCAACTGTTGGGCAGCAATTTTGATGAACTCTGACCAAATCGGGGCAGCCCCGGTCAAACCGGTGGTGTTCTGCATGGGCGTGTAATCCGCGTTCCCGATCCATACCCCTACGACCACATCCGGGGTGTAGCCTACTGTCCAGTTGTCGCGATAGTCGTTGGTTGTACCGGTTTTGGCTGCCACAGGAAAGCCAACATTCAAAACCGAGTTGGCGCCAAACATCGGGGTTCGAGCATCGTTATCCGACAGGATCGAGCTGATCAAGTACGCGTGTTCAGCGCGTACCACTTGCTCGCTGGCTGGCGGCTGATATTCGTAAACCACATTGCCTTTGAAGTCCACGATTTTGGTAATCGATACGGACGGCACCTTGCGGCCTTCGTTGGCATAAACTGCGTAGGCGTTGGTCAATTCCAGCAAGGATACGTCACCGCCACCCAGAGTCAGTGACAACCCGTAATCGGAGCGGGTGAGCGAAGTGATGCCCAGCCGTTTGGCATATGCAATAAACCCATCCTGCTCGGGGGTGATGGTTTTGTCGTATATTCCAACAAATTGCAGCGCTTTCACCGCCGGGATGTTGTATGAATTTGCCAGCGCAGTGCGCACGGTCACGGGTCCGTGAAAGCGTCCGTCATAATTGACTGGCTGGTACGGCTCGCGCTGATCAGCCGGGTCACCTGAAGGCGGGAAACCGGTTGGGACATCCCAAATCAGGGTGGAGGGCGTCCAACCTTTTTCAAATGCAGCCCCATACGTCAGCGGTTTAATCGCTGATCCGGGCTGACGCGGACTGACGGCCATATTAACTTGCCCCGAGATGGCTGCATTATAAAAATCGGGCGAGCCAACCATCGCCAGGATTTCACCGGTTTTCGGGCTCATGGCGACTAATGCGCCGTTACGGGCATTGTTGGCTTCCAGTAAGCTGACCTGTTCGCGCACCAGCCGTTCCGCCTGCTCCTGCAGCGACGGATCCAAAGTGGTATATACGGTAAACCCCGAGCGGTAGATGGTGGCGGGGTCGTACATGCTCTCTAGTTGTGAGCGCACGTAATCCACCCAATGCGGGAAGCGAATTGTGCCGCTTTGTTGGACATAAACATACGATTCCATCTCGCGCACCGCATCCACCGCAGCCTGCTGGTCAACGCATACCGGGTTGGCAGATGTACTGACGTAGATGCAATCCCGCTCCTGGCTCAGTTGGTACATCAACACGATCACGGTCTGAAAGCGTCCCATTGTGCCTTCATAATTAGACTCGATGTCATACACCACCGGTGATTGCGGAATCCCGGCTAAAAACGCGGATTGCCCCAGAGTTAGTTGGTCGGCTGAGGTACTGAAGTAGGTCTCGGCCGCAGCTTCGACGCCGTAAGAAAGCTTGCCATAGTAATACTCGTTGAGATACAGCTCCAGAATTTCTTCTTTGCTGTAGCGGCGGGTCATTTCAGCCGCTAACACGATCTCGCGTGTTTTGCGCTCCACTGTCTGCTGATAGCGTTCATCCGGGCCAAGCAGCAGCGACCGCGCCAATTGCTGAGTAATCGTCGAGGCGCCGGATGCAATCCCGCCGCTGGTATAGTTTTGCACCATCGCGCGGGCAATGGCTACCGGGTCGAAACCGGGATGGGTGTAGAAATCTTTATCTTCGGTCGCCAAGGTTGCAGCAATCAAATAAGGACTGATTTTTTCCAGCGGTACGAACGTGCGCAAACCGGCGCTTGGATCGATGATTTCATAAATCGTAATGCCGTTGCGGTCAACAATGCGAGTGGTTTCGAACTGGGAAGCCTTGGAGCGTAAATCGTCGACGCTTGGCAGGCTGGCAGCAATGCTGAAGTACTTGTACACCATGAAGGAGCCAACCCCCAGGCCAGCCATGACCAGCAAAAATAGCAGCACAATAAAGATGCGCAGCAAGCAACCTACCGGTCGTTTCCAGCTGCTGCCATTGGTTAGTGGTTCAGGGGGGATGACAGGAGGAGGTGGCATCGAACTGCCCGGGCGCTGCACTCTGACGCCCGGCCGGGTTGACGCAGAATCTGGGCGCGATCCGGTAGCGGGACGAGTTGAAGCGCGCGTAGCCTGCGTGTCCGCTGAACGTGCATGCGATAACGCTGCCGGGGTCACTCGGGTGGCATCCACGTCCACCTCTTCCACGCGCTGCGGCAGGTGTGACGGGTCGCTGCTGAATGGTGGCGGAGGAGTCGGAGTTCCGCCTGCGCCGAGCGGGCGTGTACTACTGGCGCGGGTTTGTTCGCCAAAGGAAGAGGGCGGCGTTTTTTCGAACGGTGAAGGTTCACCCGGCAGGCTCGGGACGGTTTGGTCAGGGTCGAAAGGGGTTGTGGGCTTTTGCGGCGATTCTATTTCCTGGCCGTACCAACCGCCGGTTGATTCCGGTGCGCCGGTCGGGTGGCGCATCAGCGCTGCGGTGTCCAATGGTTGAGTAGGCTGCATGTCCGGAGAACCCTCCGGTTCGACCGCTTGAGTTTCAGCCTCCGCCGAATCCGGCTGGTAGGGAATCCCCGGCCTGGTGACATCTGACTCCAGCTCGGTGGGAACCGTCAGGTCATCCTGCTTATCGACAGGGATAGTCGGACTCGCCTCAACTGGAACGGTTTGATCACTAGCGTTTTCAGCAGGTAAAGGAGGTTTCACCTCTATCGGTACCGTCTGGTCAGCAGCCATACCTTGCGTTTCAGGTTGGTCGTGTTGGTTTTGCAGGGGTAACGTGTTTTCTGAATCATCCGACCGGCGCAGAGGGCTGTCAGGCTGGGTAGATTCTGGGTTGTTGTCCGGAGAATCAGATTCGGGTTTTGGTTCGTCCATTGAGAAAATTTTAAGTCCTGAAAATGGCGTTTAATGAATGACAAGAATGCTGCAATATTGATACCACACAATTATAGTACCTGCCAGTTACGCCCACTTTACAAAACCTTGACGCTTTGGCGAATAAAAAGTTCCGCTGCTGCAAGGGATGTATAACAATAAGAGGGCTGTCATGGAGGAACGAAGCCATCTGCCTCAGTCGTTCCAGCAGCTTTTCCATGAAATGGGTGGCTAGTTACCTGGGTGTAGATTGCTTCGTCGCTCCGCGACTCGCAATGACAGGAGGGTCGTCATGGCGAGGAACGAAGCCATCTACCTCAGTCGTACCAGCAGCTTTTCCATAAAATGGGTCGCTGGTCAACAAGGCGCAGATTGCTTCACCGCTGCGCGACTCGCAATGACAGAAGGGTCGTCATGGCGAGGAACGAAGCCATCTACCTCAGTCATACCAACTGATTTCCCATGAAATGGGTTCCTCGCACCAGGTCGTAAATTGCATTTCTCCTATTACGAATGCCATTCTGCTCGATTCTCTCCTATCTCAACAGGTTATGAATTGACCACAGCCGCGGTTCCTCTTACAATGCAGTCATGATCCACTGGAACCTCAAAGAGGGCGATCCGCTGCACCTGACCATTGCCTGTGACGCGCGATTGGGCGCGCCGGATTACCTCAACGATCACACCTGGGAAATTCAATTGAGCGGAGGCACGCCGCCGGCTGTCAGTGCCCAGACCACCTACGGGTTGCGAGCCGGAATGATGCGGTTATTCCCGCGTTTCCAACAACAGGACAACTGGCTGAGCGCCCCGGCTGATTTTTTTAGCCCGCCGCGGGTCACCAGCCTGTTCTCCAATTTTATCGCGCTGGCTTACAGCCCATTCGAGGGGCTCGAAGTCCTCTCCGAGTTCTGGGTACCTGAATCTCAGCTGCTCACCGGGCGATTTACCTTCACCAACTCCCGGCACACGAAAGAGCGCTTAATGTTCGAATGGATTGCGCTCCTTAGCCACCTGGGTGAAGGCTCGGGAATGGCGGTAGTCGAAAGCGGGATCAACTATATCCTGGAAGGAAAAACTGAGGGCCTGTCACCGGTCTGCATCATGACCGGTGGCCCCCAGCCCGGAAGCGGGCCTTACGCGGGACTGGCTCACGAGATTGAGTTAGGCCGGAGCGGCACTCGCCAGCTTACCTGGGCCCTGGCTTCTCTGGTGGATGTTAAAGCCGGGCTGGTACTGGCGCGCCAGACTACTACCCGTCCGTGGGATGCCGAGGTCGCTCGTATCGAGCTGCTGGAAGATTCGCAAAGCTTAACCATTTCCACAGGAGACCCCGATTGGGACGCTGCACTGGCATTGTCACTGCGCGCCGCCAACGGATTATTCTTTCCCGCCGGCGAAAAAATGCCACAGCCCTCGTTCGTTCTAACGCGCCGCCCGGACAATGGTTTTTCGCGGCGCGGCGATGGAATGGATTACAGCCACCTGTGGAACGGTCAAACCGCGCTGGATGTCTGGTATATGACCAGCCTGATCGGTATTGCTCAGCCGGAACGCTGCGCTGGCCTGGTGGAAAATTTCATCGCTGCCCGGCGCACAGACGGCTGCCTGGACTGGAAACCGGGGCTGGCTGGTCAGCGCGCCAATCGCCTGGCTCAGCCGTTGCTGGCGGATATTGCCTGGAAAATCCATCAGATACTGGAAGACCCTACTTGGATCGCTAAAATCTACCCGGCACTATTAGATTTCGTCCGCTGCTGGTTCTCTCCTTCCTCAGATCGCGACCAGGACGGGTTCCCGGAATGGGAACACCCCTTCCAGACCGGCCTGGACGACGCGCCCATTTTTCACCCATGGATGGACAACTCTCAGGGCGTCGACCCTGAGGTTGTGGAGAGTCCATCCCTGGCCGCCATGTTGTACCGTGAATGCGGTGCCTTGGCAAAAATGGCAGCGCTTTTAAATCGACCGGAAGAGGTCGCCTGGCTTGAAGCTCGCCAACAGGTCTTGGCAGCAGAACTGGAAAGCAGTTGGTCGGAAACCCGGGATAGTTTTTCCTATCGCGATGCAGCCATTCAAGACAGCCCGGCGGGGGAGACTTTACTGAAAATTAGCAGTACCGGAACCTTCCCGGTTATGCGCAGCCTGGACAGTCCGAGGCGGCTGTTGATCAATTTTCGCCCACGTGACGAGATGACCCGCCAGAGTCTGCTTTATCTACATGGGGATACCCCTGACGGCCCGGTCACTGAGGAAGTGACCCCGCGCAATATTCACTGGCTGCATGGCACTGGGCGCTATACCAGCCGCCACCACTTTACCAGGCTGGTGGAAGTGGTGGCGCGCGCCATGCTCCCCGGTGACCGCTGTGAAATCAGCACCATTGACTTCACCAGTGAGGATATTTCACTATTGGCGCCATTATGGGCGGGGATGCCTGACCCGCAGCGTGCGGAACAAATGGTGGTAAATACCATCCTCAAACGTTATTTACAGCCTTTCGGACTGCCGGTTTGTCCACCGGACCGTTGCTCGGGGGATGGAACGGCAACCGAGGGGGTCTGGCTGCTCTGGAATCAACTGATTGGTGAAGGAATGGTCGATTACGGTTACCGTAAAGAAGCTGCGGAGATTTTCATCCGCATCATGCAGGCAGTCATCACCGGGTTGAAGACCGACCATGCTTTCTGGTCGGCGTACAATGCAGGTACCGCGCGCGGTCAGGGGGAACGCAATACGCTCAACGGTCTTGCGCCAGTCGGATTCCTGTTGAAATTGCTCGGTTTGGTGCAAATTTCCCCAAATCGGGTAATTGTCGACGGAATGAATCCATTTTCACGCTCAATTACGGTACAATATCGAGGAACGAGAGTTGATTTTTTTGGGGATCGCACGCAGGTTTCCTTCGCCAACGGGCAGACGATGTCTGTGCAGGGGGGCGGAATCCATGAGATTTCCCTTCCCTAAACACGAAAGGAGCGGCCTTAGATGAACGAATCGAACAACCCATCCCTTGTTACGGATACCTGTTTGATCGTTGTCGTACAAGCGCAGGATGCTGAAAGCGCCGAAAATGCGCTTGGCGAGCTTGGATTCCACGTGACCCGCCTGCCAAGCTTTGGCGGTTTTCTCGGACGGCGCAACGCCACCTTGCTGGTAGCCCTGCCAGGTTTTCGCCGGGGCGAAGCCCTGCGCTCCCTGGAAGAGAACTGTCGTCAGCGGGTGGAATATATTGCGGTTCCGCTTGAAAGTGCGCCGCTGCCGCTGCCAACCCCAACCCCAATCACGATCGGCGGCGCGACCATCTTCACCCTGGAAGTCGAGCATTACGAGGAGTTATAGCCATGAAACTGATCATTGCAATTGTCCGCGATGTTGACAGCGACCCAGTCTCGCATGCGCTCACCTCGGCAAGCTTCCGAGTTACGGGGGTGGCCTCCAGCGGCGGGTTCCTGCGCAGAGGTAGAACTACGCTGCTGATCGGCGTAGAGGATGAGCAGGTCGAATCGGCGCTGCAAATCATCCGCGGGGCAGTCTCACCCGAAAAAGACGAGAAAGAGAAACGGGCGGTCATCTTTGTGGTCAAAGTTGACCATTTTGACCATTTCTGACGGGCCTGCGTTCCGTTTAGGATTTTCCTCCGTGGAGTTGGATTCAAACACCGCTCGGACGCGTGGATGTTTTAGAACCTGTTTGCTATTCCTGACGTATATTGTTGTGGAGTACGATCCTATTTAATTACACCCTGGAGGAACACAATGGATTTCGGTCTGGCTTTCTCGTTTGTATTCAAAGATCCAAACTGGTTAAAGAAAATTGCAATTATCAGCCTTGTGGCGCTCATACCGATCCTCGGGCAAATCGTTGTTTTTGGCTGGGCGCTGCAAATCAGCAAACGGGTGATGAATCACGACCCCAATCCCCTGCCGGATCTGGACTTTGGCGGCGATTTGACCCGCGGCTTTATGGGAATCGTCATCAGCTTCGTTTACACACTGCCAATCACGTTGTTTAGCGGCATTATCTCGTTCTTTAGCGCGGTACTCGAAAATTCGGGCGGCGACGAAACAGCTGTGGCCATCTTCAGCATTGTCTCTATTTGCTTAGGTCTATTCTCCTTTATTTTCGGGTTGATTGTCGGTTTACTTCTGCCGGCAGCCCTGACCCGCTACCTGGAAAAAGAATCGATCGGCGCAGCCTTCGATTTCGTTGAAGTGTTTAAAAAGGTTCAGCTAAACCTTGGCACCTATTTCATTGTTTTGCTGGGTACGATTGTTGCCGGGTTTATTGCTCCGTTAGGGCTGATCGCCTGTGTTATCGGCGTTATGCTGACTTACACTTATTCCCTGGCCATCATGGGACATTTCTACGGGCAGGCTCATTTGGAAGCCAGCAAGGACAAAATGGTAGTGGAAATCCCGCCAGCGGCGTAAATTAAGCGCACCTTTTATCTCGATATGATCGACATCACTCAACCCGCCCCATTCTTTGGGGCGGGTATTCTTAATCGAGTGTTTTTGTAACCTTGATTTATTTGTTCTCTTCGTGAATTTCTTCCACCTGGTAAATTTCGACCCGCAACGGGTTACAGCGCCAGTAATCGCGTGGCGCGCCCATCTTCTGACAGAGATGGTCGAGAAAGCTTTCGGGTTCAGGCAACTGCTCCCACACCTGCGGCAGGAAGGTGGCTCGCCGGAAACGATCGCGCAGCACCACCCCATCGATGCTCGGCCGCAAAGCTTGCAGCAATTCTTCGGGGGAGGTGTATTCCAGCGGCTGCGGCGGTGTCAAACGTGAAATATCGATCTCAATCTCATCCAGCTCGCGTGGCGAAACAGGTGGAAAGCGGTAATCATCCAGCCCCGCGGCGACGGCATGCTCGCGCACGTCCTCAGCCAATGGCAGGTGGGCTTCCAGAGTACCAATACAACCGCGCAGTTGTCCATTTTTGGTCAGGGTGACAAAACTGGCGCCTGGCTCACGCAGCGTTGGCGGCAGGCTGTCCAGGTCGAGCGAGGTCATGCTTTGCCCACGAACGCCCATTTCGAGCGCTTCGCGGGCTAATTTCAATAGTTTGTGTTTTTCTTCAGGTGTTAACCCACCCACACTCAATTTACCCACCCAATTTATGATACAGCCGGTTATGGTATACCAGCGGACTTCCCTCATTCGTGTGCTGGATGGCCGTTACCTGGGCAACGTAGAGCGTTGCTGTTTCAATTGGATAGCGATGAACCACCCGGCAATCCAGACTTACCAACCCGGCTCGCAGCAGCGGTACGCCGCTGACCAGTTCAAAGGTCTCCAACCCGGCAAAGCGATCTTCGCCGGCTGGCATCCGGCCGGCAAATCGGTCAGAAATGTCCGCCTGCCCTTCACTTAATATTGTAACCCCAAAGACCCCTGTT
>MGMG01000009.1 GCA_001796355.1 Chloroflexi bacterium GWB2_54_36
ACTGCACCCTACGATTGACGATGTCGCAGACGCAATAAAACCCGCCCCCTACAGGGTGGGCAAAAACGGCATGGCGTAGCCAGGCAGCTTCAAGCGTTCTGCCAGCGCAGCGCGCATGGCGGTACGATCATCCCAGGAGTACTCGGTCACGTCGAAACACATCGACTGTTCGTGGCCCTTGCCAAGCGCCAGCACCAAATCGCCTGGCTGGGCTATATTAATGGCTATGCGAATAGCCTCCCGGCGGTCGGGCACCCGCCAGAAGGTCTGGCCTTCGATGCCGCCCTGCGCGGTCGCCGCGCGCGCCATTTCCGCCAGTATGGCATCCAATGACTCGGTGCGCGGGTCCTCAGCGGTCAGAAAAGTCAGGTCTGCCAGTTGCGCGGAAATTTCAGCCATCATGCGCCGTTTTTCGCGGTCGCGCAAGCCGGCTGAGCCAAACACGGCCAACACTTTGCCGCCGGTCATCTCGCGCGCGGTTTCAAGTGTGACTTTGAGCGCATTCGGGGTATGGGCAAAATCTACGATGGCGGTGAAATCCTGTCCAAGATGAATGTGTTCCATTCGGCCAGGGATCGAGTCCAGTTGTTCCACGCCGGCGGCAGCCTGGTGCGGAGAAATTCCCAACCCACCCACGGCAGCAGTCATGGCAGCCAAGATATTGGAAACGTTGTATTTGCCTACCAGGTGGCTGTGAACTTCCACCTGCTGCCCGTCCGGGAAATGCGCTGTGAATTGCATGCCCGATGGGCTGTAACGCACGTCAGCGGCGCGCACCAGAGCGTGAGCATCTAAACCGTAGAAAAGCTTGTTCGTCTGCGTAAAATCGTTCAGGAAGTCAAAGGACTGATCGTCATAATTGAGGACTGCCAAACGCGGATTCCCCTGCGGTTTTTCAACCGTTTCCAATAAGTGCTGAAACAATCGCGCCTTGGCAGCCCGATAGGCTGCATAGGAACCGTGGTAATCCAGGTGCTCATGGGTAATATTGGTAACCACGCCGATGTCGAATTCACAGGCAGTGACCCGTTCCTGCGCCAGGCCGTGCGAGGTCGCCTCGAGCACCACATGGGTCAAGCCAGCAGCCGCCATTTGAGCCAGGTAATGCTGCACATGCGGCGCTTCGGGCGTGGTGACATGAAAGCCGGTGTCGATTACCTCGTCGCCGATGACCGCGTTGACGGTTGAGATAATCCCAACCTTCTTTCCGGCATGATTGAGGATGGTATACAGCAGGTTAGAGGTGGTCGTCTTGCCGTCCGTGCCGGTGACGCCAATGACGGTCAGTTTGCGAGCCGGGAAATCATAAAAGGCTGCCGATAAATACGCCAGCGCCTGGCGCGTATCTTCTACCTGGATATACGGGATGTCGAGTAAAAACTCGTCCGCCGGCTGCTGACCGACCACTGCGACTGCCCCTTGCGCGACCGCGGCCGGTATATAGCAATGGCCATCCGCACTGCCGCCGGTCAGCGCAACGAATAAATACCCCGGCTGCACCTGACGCGAATCCAGGGCAATGCCAGTGATGGCTTGGGCTGGGATTTTGGCCGGTGCTATGACTTTGACGGGAATTTGTGCAAAGATTTGATCGAGGGTTTTGGGCATTCGACGAATCCGCTGAAACTAACGGGAGTGTAGACTTTGGGAAGGTTTATGGGTCAAAAGGCGAGATGCTTCGCTTCGCTCAGCATGACATTTGTTATTCGACCATTGCTTTCCAAAGTGAATGGAGTGCAAGATGCTTCGGACTAAACTCCAGCTCTCACTCACAGCGTGACAATTCCTTTCGCAATTATATCGTAGCAGGCAAATCAAAGCCCCCACTCCGGCATCAAGTGGGGGCAATTCAAGTTTCAGAGGGACGATCGTTTACTGCATAGCCTGACGCAAGCCTTGCAATTGGCCGGCAACCGAGCCGTCAACCACGCGGTCACCCACCTTGACAACCAGTCCGCCCAGGATGGCGGGGTCGACGCGGAAGGTTACCGATGCGCTGGCGCCTAATTTCTTGAGCACATCTTTTTTGACCTTGTCCTGCTCGTCATCGGTCAACGGCAAGGCAGATGTTACTTCAGCGGCGGCGCCGCTGACCGTTTCACCTTCCAATACAGAGACTTTGCCCGAGCGCACACCGGAGAAGAATTCGGTAAGCAAAGCATGCTGGCGTTTCTCATCCAACGATTCACCGATCAGCTTCTGGGTGGCGGCAATCGACAGGGCGGCAATTTGGCCACGCACCTCGCTCAAAACGCGGTCGCGCTCCTGTTGGATTTCTACCAAGGAATTGTCACGGGCTTTGGCGACTTCTGCGTCCGCTGCAACGCGAACCTCACGGGCTGCAACTTCGGCTCGACCTGAGGCTTCGCGAACGATCTCTGCGGCCTTCGCCTGAGCTTCAGCCAGGATCTGGTTCGATTCACGTTCCGCATTGGCTCGCGCTTCAGCAGCTACCCGGGCATCTTCCAGACCCTGGGCAATCGTCTTGCGCCGATTTTCCATCATAGACATCAGCGGCTTATACACCCAGGCGCGCAGCACCACAAAAAGGATGCCGAAGCTGGCGATCTGAATGAGGATACTGCCTAGATTAATACCAAGTTTTTCCAAGGGGATGCTCCTTCCTAAGGTCCGTTTAGAGAACGAACAGCATCAGGAACGCAATCACCAGACAGTAGATCGCGATGGCTTCTGAGAAAGCGATACCCAGAATCATGTTTGTGAGTAGGTTTCCGTAAGCATCCGGGTTGCGGGCCATGCCCTGCAGCGCACCCTGTACGCTCAGACCGATGCCAACCCCGCCGCCCAACGCACCGATCATTGCCAGACCGGCTCCAATAAATTTTGCTGCTAATACGATGTCTCCAGACATGCTCGACGATCCTCCTTGAATTAATCCGAATAGGTAGCGGTCTCTAAAAGAACGGAATTTTCTGCTAGTGGTGTTCTTCTCCACCACCATGACCCTGAGTCGCCTGGGCCATAAATACCATAGTCAACATGCCAAAAACGAAGGCCTGAATGAGCCCAATGAAGAATTCGAACATCGAAATCATGGATGGCACAAAGATGGGGATCATTGCAGATATCAGCGCCATCAGAACAAAACCGGCGAACATGTTACCGAACAACCGGAAGGCAAACGAGAGAATTTTGGCGAACTCGGATATGGTTTCGAGCAGCCCGACCAGGAAGTCCATAAAACCGAAAAATGGTTTCTTGAACATGGTGGTGAAATTCAGGAATTTGCTGAAGTAGCGGGCGCCCTGAGCGCGCACGCCAATTACCTGGGTCATGACCACCGAAATGAGCGCCAACGCCACGGTGAAATTGAGATCCGTCGAAACCGCGCGGAAGAAGGGGGTGAGAATATACCCCTCGCCTTCAACCTTATCGGGCAAGAGGGTAAACCAGTTCCCACCCAGGCTGGAAATCAGGTGGCCTTCGCCTTCATAATGGTGCATCAAACCGATGGTTTCAAATCCAGGCAGCAGTTTGACCAGGTTGGCAACCAGCACCACCAGCATAATGGTCGCAAACCAGGGGAAAATCTGTTTGGCCCATTTACCGGCGGCCGACTCCGTCAGGTTGTAGATCACCTCGACAAAGGCTTCCATCATCCCGGAAACCCCTTGCGGGATCAGATTCCCCTTCTTGACCGACTGGCGCACGCCCCAGGCGAGCGCGATGATGATCACATCCACCAAAATCAACGTCGGCCAGGTGTTGAGGAAAGGCACCTCGCCTACCAGCGGTAAACTCAGCGTCGCTTCGGTGATTTTTTCAGGGGCAACTTGAATATAGGGTTGAACCGGAGTGGCGATATTAACCGCAACAATGCTGAAGATGATGAATCCCAGCACAATCCACCGATTGACACCCCAGCGCCATTTACGAGTTGTCTCCAAGGTCCGTTTCCTCCGGTTGAGTGGTTTGTGGACGGCCAGTTTTGGTGTTAATCTTGGACACGGCCAGGCGAACAACGAACAACATAACAACTAATGAAACAGGGATGCTCCCAAGTACCAACCCTATCGTCCACCAGGGTCGGCTACCCAGACGGGAGTCGAGCCATAACCCCAAAAATACGGCTCCCAGAATGATTACCAATGTTAAACAACCCACTTGACCGGCAATACTCGCCAGAGTGAGATTCAGAAGTTTTTGCTTTCCTGAAGGTCCGCTGGGATCCGGCTGGCTCATGATTTGTTGATTATATCAGATGCAAAATTCAGCGTCAATAAATCCAAATTGAAGCTGCGGCACCCTGAGCAAGAGAATAGAATGGCCCAAACCAGAAGCCAAGCACCAGAATGCCGACGACGCAAATCGTCAGCGCCACCCGCCAGGCAATGGCTGCTTTAGGTAATCTGGCTGTATCCGCCGGCTCATTGACATAAATCGTCTTGAGCACCATCAGATAGTAGTAAAGGCCGATAATCGCATTGAAAATACCGACCAGCGCCAGCCAGACCATTCCTTTTTCAATCGCGGAACCAAACACCAACAGTTTACCAAAGAAACCCGCAAACGGCGGAACGCCACCCAATGAGAGCATCGCAACGATCATCACCAACCCGAGAACCGGTGCGCGCCGGCTTAAACCGGCAAACGCGCTCAAATCGTCGGAACCGGTATTGCTCTCCACCCAGGCGACAACGCCAAAGGCCGCCAGGTTGGTGACCAGATATGCCATCAAATAGTAGGTGGATGCCAGCACGCCAAATTCACCGCCGGCTGCCACGCCGATCAATATGTAACCGGCATGGGCGATGGAAGAGTACGCCAGCAGCCGTTTCAGGCTTTTTTGCGCCAAAGCCAGATAGTTACCCACCAGCATGGATAAGGTAGCCAGCACTGCGAGCATGGTCGACCACAATGCAGATTGCTCGGGGAAAGCCACCGCCATCACCCGCATCAGCGCGGCAAAACCGGCGGCTTTGGAGGCTGTTGACAGGAACCCGGCGACCGGGGTCGGCGCGCCCTGGTACACATCCGGCGCCCAGAAATGGAACGGGACCGCAGAGACTTTGAAGCCAAACCCGACCAGCACCAGCCCGATCACTGCGGCGATCAGAACTGCAGGAATGGCGCCTGCCTGGAAGGCCGCTCCCAGATTGTACAACTGGGTGGTGCCGGTGAAGCCGTAAATAAGCGAGAAACCATAAAGGAGAATGGCGGAGGCCATGGCGCCGAATAACAAATATTTGATGCCCGCTTCCACCGATTTCTGGTCGCGTAGAATAAAACCCGCCAGCACATACAGCGGGATCGATGTCGTTTCAATCGCCAGAAAGAGCATGATCAGGTCGGCAGCCGAAGCCATCAGGCTCATCCCCAGCGTGCTGACCAGCAGCAGTGCATAAAACTCGCCGCGCATTCGCACCGAATCGGTAACGGCTGTGTACAACGCCGTCAGCGCTGCGGCAGTCAGGAAGAACAGCCGGAACACAAAACCGGCCGAGTCAAAGCGCAGCATGCCGCCCCACACCAGAACATCCTCGGCGGCCGGTCGGGCAAACAAGACCGCCAAAAGCAGGATGACGGCCAGACCGGCAGCTGTTAACCAGCCAAAATAGCGCCGCGTGTTACCACGCCAGATTAAGTCAAACACCAGGAGTACCGCTGCCAGCGCCACCAGCCCAATTTCAGGCAGGATCGCCAGCACCATCGTAGAAGTAAATTCCCCGGCAGCCACTAAGCACCTCCCAGGAGCGCAAGAATGGTCTTGACTCCGGATTCAATCATGGGGACCATGAGTGACGGGAACACGCCCAGGCCGATCATCACGGCAGCGAGACCCCCGATGACAAGTTTATCTTTGACAGGAACATCCTGTACCCCGGCCAGAGTCTCCGGCAGCTCGCCAAAGAACACTCGCCGGATGGTCAGGAAAATGTAGCCTGCGGTGATCAGGATACCCAGCACGGCGATGACCGCCACCACCGGCGTGGATCGCCAGGCGCCCATGAATACCGGGAACTCGGCCACAAAGCCGGAGAATCCCGGCATACCCATCGAAACAAGGCCACCGACGATGAACCCGACCGCTGCCCAGGGCATTTTGCGCGCCAACCCGCCCAGCTTGGGTATGTCGCGGGTGTGCGCCCGGTCATACACCATACCGACGATGGAGAAGAAGAGAGCCGTCATCACCCCGTGTGAAAACATTTGCATGCCGGCGCCGATCAATCCTTCGCGCGAGAGGGTGGCAAAACCGATTAACACCAGTCCCATGTGCGAAACCGAGGAGAAGCCGATAACGTATTTGAAATCCGTTTGAATGAGCGCGATGAATGCGCCGTACACCACATTGATCGTGGCCAGAATCAGAATTAGCCAGGCCCATTGACGCGCCCCCTCAGGCAACAGCATGATGCCAACCCGCAGCGCGGCAAAAGCCCCGACCTTCATTTCAACGCCTGCCAGCAGCATCGAAATGGCTGTTGGGGCCGCAACGTGACCATCCGGAGCCCAGGAGTGGAAGGGGAAAATGCCCCCCAGAATAGCAAAGCCAAGGAATACAAACGGGAACCATACGCGCTGGAACGCCATGGAGAAGCCAGCGTTTTCCAGCGCCAGCATATCAAAAGTGCGCAGTCCGGAACCAAAATAAATCGCCAGGGCGCCGATCAAGGCCAGCATGGAGCCGATGAAGAGGTACAGCGTCAGCTTCATGCCGCCATATTCACGTGTCTTGGGCGAACCCCAGATCACAATCATCAGATACTTGGGGAAGACAGCCAGCTCAAAGAAGAAAAATAACATGAACAAATCCAGCGAGGAGAACACTCCCAGCACGCTGGCGGCCAAGAACATCAGGAAGGCGAAGAACTCTCGCGGACGATCATGCACGCCCCAGGACACCAGCACGCCTGAGACGATGACCAGACCGGAAAGCAGCACCATCGGCAGGCTGATGCCGTCCACCCCGACAAAATAGGAGATGCCCAGCGCAGGCAGCCAGTCGACGCGTTCCTGGAACTGGTAGCCGCCGGCGGCAATGTCATAGTTGGCATAAAGCCAGATCGAAAGCGCCAGCACAACGATGCCGGCTGCCAGAGCTATGCCTTTGATCCAGGATTTCTTTTCCTCGGGTAGCAGCAAAAGGATCAAGGCTGCGGCCAGGGGGGTGAAGATCAGAACACTCAATATTGGAAACTGCATCCTTCACCTCTCAGAAAAGGAACGCGACGGCCCGGTTGATCATATCCAAAAGCCAGGCCGGCCAGACACCGATGAGCAGCATGAGAACCATAAGTGGCGCCATCACGATCAACTCCCGCGCGTTGATATCCGTCAGATGACCTTCCCAACGGGTATTGAGCGGGCCGTGGAGCACCAGCTTGAGCGCCTTGAGGATATACGCGCCCGTAAAGAACAGACCGATCATGCTCAAAGCGGTCGCCAGGGTAAAGATGGGCCAGACACCCCGCACCACCAGGAATTCGGACACAAATCCGTTCAAACCAGGCAACCCTAATGAGGACATGGCGGTAAAGGTCAACACTGTGCCATAAACCGGCAGGATGGCATACAACCCACCCATTTCATTCAAATCGCGCGTGTGGGCGCGCTCGTAGATCACCCCGACCAGGAAGAACATACCAGCCGCGCTCAACCCGTGATTGAACATTTGCAGCACTGCGCCGCTGAGCGCCAGGTTTTTGTCCAAAATGGTTCCGGCAGCGGTGGCATTCCAGGTGTAGGCGGCAGCAGCCACGCCAAGCACCACGAAGCCCATATGGTTGATCGAGGAATAAGCTACCAGTCGCTTGAAATCGTTCTGGGCGTAAGCCCCCAGCGCGCCAAAAATGATGGCTGCAACCGCCAATGCAGCCAATACCCAGGCATAACGCTGGGCTTCAGCCGGAAAGAGCGGCAGCACCAGGCGCAAAAAGCCGTAGGCGCCCAGTTTGAGCAGCACGCCAGCCAGGATCATCGACCCGGCTGTAGGCGCCTCGGTATGGGCATCCGGCAGCCAGGTGTGGAATGGCCAGATGGGCACTTTGATGGCAAACGCAATCACGAAGGCCCAAAAAGCAATAGTTTTAACCGTTTCCAGCGGGACGCCGATCGGCACGGCCAACGATTGAATGGTAGGCCATTTTTCGGCCAGGGTCACCAGGTCAAACGAGCCGACCGCCACGCCCATCAACTGGATGGCCAACAGCAGGCCGAGCGAACCGCCCATGGTGTAGAGCACGAACTTCAAGGCGGCATAGTTGCGGTTGGCGCCACCCCACTGTGCAATCAGGAAGTACATGGGCACCAGGCCCACTTCCCAGAAGACGAAGAAGAGCATCAGGTCCAACGCCATGAAGACGCCCAACATGCCCGTTTCGAGTAGCAGGAACAGGATCATGTACGGCTTGACGCGTTCCTTAACGCTAAAGGAAGCCAGCAGCGCCAGCGGGGTCAGCAGCGTCGTCAGCAGCACCATTGGCAGTGAAATTCCGTCAATCCCCAGGTGGTAGGAAGCGTTGATGGCGGCGTACCAGGCTGCCTGTTCCACAAATTGGAATGGAGCAGCAGGATCAGGGACGGGGTTGAAGCGCGCCCAGGCAAATACCGTCAGGGCGAACGGGATCAAGGATGCTGCCAGCGCCCCCCAGCGGAATACCTTGACGTTCTTGCCCGGAACAAACAGCAAGATCAGCGCCGCAGCCGTGGGCGTGAATAAGATCAACGTAAGCAGGTGATTTTCGATGAATTCCATCCCTCGACAGCCTCCGCGATTATGGAAGGGTTTTGACCCTTCCCCCTCAGCTTATGCCAACCGTAAAATAAATCACCAGACCGGCCAGCACCAAAAGCGATATGGCGATGACCATGTACTGTTGAATGCGCCCGGACTGTTTGCTGCGCAAGAACACGCCCACCCCGCGGGTAGTGCGGGCGGCACTGTCGCCCGCGCCGTTCACGACCGGCAGGTCGATGATGTTGCGCAATCCGTTACCCAGCCAGACCCCAAAGCGGGCAATAGCGTGCAGGACCCCGTCGATGATGGTCTGATCAAGAAACTTGTAGGTGAAGACATTTGCCACCCAGTTCGCCGGCCGGATGACCGCGGCCTGGTAGAACTCGTCCACGTAATATTTGTTCTTCAGAACCGTGTAGATGCCGCCCAGCGATCTTTCGAGCGGGTCAACCCGCTCACTCAACCTGCGATAAACGACCCGGCCAAGCGCCAGCCCACCGAGCGCGACGACCAGCGAGGTGAACAGCGGCACCAGGCTGTGAATCGCTTCAGCAGGTTCAGAACGGAGCATACTGCCGACAAATTCCTCGAACCAGTTAGGGATCAGCCCGCCCAGACCGGGAAAATCGGCCGGGATACCCGCCCAGCCCGCGCCAACCGAAAAAACCGAAAGGACAACCAGCGGCAGGGTCATGGTCCATTTGGACTCGTGGGCATGTTCGGCGGCTTTGGTGCGGGGTTGCCCCAGGAAGGTCAGGGTGATCTGGCGGGCAGTATAGAAGGCGGTCAGCAAGGCTGCCAGTGCCAGAGCGATGAAAACGCCCATGTTCCCACCTTTGAAGGCGCCCGAAAGAATCTCATCCTTCGACCAGAAACCCGCGGTGACCAGCGGGAAACCGGAAAGCGCCAGACCACCGATCAGGAAGGTCCAGAAGGTAACCGGCATCTTCTTGCGCAGCCCACCCATGTTGAGCATGTTTTGCGGGTCGATGTGTTCGCCCGTGTGCAGCACGCCGTGCTCCATGCCGTGGATGATCGAGCCGGAACCAAGGAAGAGCAGCGCTTTAAAGAAGGCGTGGGTCACAAGGTGGAAGGCGGCAGCGGCGTATGCCCCTACCCCCAGCGCTGCGATCATGTAGCCCAGCTGCGATATGGTGGAATAGGCTAAAACGCGTTTCACGTCATTCTGCGCCACGGCAATGGTCGCGGCGAACAGTGCGGTAAACGCGCCAATGATACCCATCACCAGCATGGGCGTGGTCACCGCCCCGCCGGGTTCCCAACCCGCGGAGAGCAGCGGGAAGAAGCGAATCACCAGATAGACGCCGGCTGACACCATGGTCGCTGCATGGATCATCGCAGAAACTGGCGTGGGACCTTCCATGGCATCCGGCAGCCAGATATGCAACGGGAATTGCGCTGACTTGCCAACCGTGCCAATGAAGATCAATATGCCAATCAGCGCAGCCCATGAGAGCCCAAGAACCGGGGATAATGCACCAGCCAATTGCTCAAGCACTGCCGGGTTGCCGAGAATCTCCTGGTAATTCAGAGTGTCGGTCAACGAGTAGAGCGCTGCCAGCCCAAGGAGCATAAAAACATCCCCTACCCGGGTGGTCAGGAAGGCCTTGATCATGGCCTTGCGCGCCGATTCTTTAGCGTACCAGAAGCCGATCAACAGGTAGGAGCACAGCCCCATGATTTCCCAACCGACGTAGAGCGTCAGCAGGTTGTCGGTAACTACCAGCAAGAACATGGCAAAAGCAAACAGGCTGATGAGCGCAAAGAAGCGCGAGTACATCGGCTCGATGGAGGGAACGTGTACGATTTTGCCTTTTTTGTCTTTGACCTCGGCGCCTTCCGGCGGCAGGCCTTTGCGATCGTGCTTGCCGGCCGGCTGACCAAAGTTGTGGTAGCCAACGGAATAGATGAAAATCATTAAAACAGTCCATGCGACAAAGAAAAGCACGACCGCCGAGAGTGGATCGATCTGGATCCCAATTTTCAAACTGGTGTTGCCGGTTGGCAGCCAGGGAATGGATTGAGCAAATGGATGCTCACTCAGCCCCTCGGTGGTAACCGCTCGGAAAAACACGACCATCCCCGCCAGCCAGGAAAGCCCTGCTGCAATCAAAGCCAGCCAATGGCTGAGGGCTTTATTCCGGTTGGTAAACAGCACAATCAGGAAAAATGCCAGCAGGGGCGGCAGCGGGATCAGCCAGATTAAGGTTTCAGATGTCATTGCACCTCTCCGCCAGCAAGATCAACCCTTGAGCAGGGTCATTTCGTCGACCACAGGCGTTTCGCGCCGCCGGTATGCCGAAATAATCAGCGCCAGACCAACAGCCACTTCAGCCGCCGCGACGATGAAAACCATGGCAACGAAAACCTGCGGAGTAATCTGGCCCGCTCCCTGGAGCTGGGTATGGTAATGCCAGAAAGCCAACAGGTTGATGTTGACCGCATTGAGCATTAACTCGACGCTCATCAAAATCGAAACCGCATTTTTGCGACTCAATACGCCAAACAGGCCGATGCAAAATAGCGCGGCCGCTGCAATCAGGTACCAGGACAGCGGGATCATCCGACTTTCTCCTTGCGCTCCGCGGCGATATAAATGGCGCCAACCAGGGCCGCCAGCAGCAGTACCGAAGCCACCTCGAACGGAATGACGTATCCGGCCGGGTTCACCAGCGCCGAGCCGAAGGCAGCCAGGTTTTCAGCGTCAGCCGGGAGTTCATTGAGCATTACCTGAAAATCTTTCCAGGTTGCCAGGAAACCGGCGATCAGCCCAAACAGAATGACTGCCATCACCGCTGGCAGCCACCATCCTTTGATCACTTGCGGATGCTCTTCGTCCATCACCCGGCGGGTCAGCATTAGCGTAAAGATGATCAGGATGCTGATTGCGCCGATATAGACCAGCACCTGAACAATCGCAAAAAAGCCGGCCTGCAGCGTTGCAAACAGAATGGCCACCCCCAGCAGCGTCAGAATCAACCATAAGGCAGAGTGCATCATCTTGCGGGAGGCGACCACCATCACCCCGGAAAACAGGGTGACCACAGCAACGATCAGAAAGACGATTTGTAATCCGCTCATCCCTTCGCTCCTGAGCCGGGTTGGATAAAGAGATTGTCAGGGCTGGCTACCGGACGCTGACGCGAGCCGACTTCCGGCCGGGTTGTTTTGACGCCGCGCCGGATCAGGCGCTCCGCGACCACCAGGATTACCAGGTTCGCTGCAAGCAGGATGACTGTCCGCAGCCAATCCGCTGAAGAAGCAAACAACCGGTCGACCAGGGCTATGACCATAATCACCACCAGCGAAAGCGGCGTCAGCACCTTCCAGTTGAGGTCCATCATCTGGTCGATGCGGAAGCGCGGATTAGTTCCGCGGAAGAGAATCAAGGCAAAATACACAATGAAGGTTTTGATCATGAAATAGACCAGACCGAGTACCGGAATCTGATCGGCGCCCGGACCGCGCCAACCGCCCAGGAAGACGGTTACAAAGATGAAAGAGGCGGTGAAGGCATGCAGGAATTCGCCGACGAAGAACATGCCAAACTTCAGGCCGGAATATTCAACGTTGTAACCGGCCACAATTTCGGATTCGGCTTCGGCCAGGTCAAATGGAGCGCGGCCGGTCTCGGCAACCGAGGCGATGAAAAATATCAGGGCTGCAGCGGGCGCAACCAGGATGTACCAGGGATTTTGCGCTTCGACAATATCGACCAGGCTCATCGAACCGGTCAGCATCACCGGCACCAGGGCGGAAATCACGAAAGGGACTTCATACGAACATAATTGCGCCACGGCGCGCAAAGCGCCAACCAGCGCATACTTGTTGTTCGATCCCCAGCCCGCTAAAATGATCCCCACCTCACCCAACCCGCCGACGGCAATCAAAAACAGAATCCCGACCGAAATATTGACCCCGAAGAAAGTTTTCGAAAAAGGAGTCACAGCCCACATCATCAGCACGGCCGCCACCGAAAGGACCGGCGCCAGATTATAGGCAATCCAATCGACGCCCGACGGCGTGATCAACTCCTTGGTGAAGATCTTGAGCATGTCGGCAATCGGTTGAAACAGTCCCCATGGCCCAACGCGGTTCGGGCCAAAACGGTCCTGCAGGCGTCCAATCAGTTTACGCTCATACCAGATCAGGAAGACCACAAAAAACATAGCGCCGGCTGCGAGCACAAAAGCGCCGATGACAAATCCGACAGTGGTCGCCCACCCAGGTCCCCAACCGATGCCAGCCAGCAGCCCTTTGGCCCATTCGATGATGAAAATTATAGGGTCACGCCAGAAGCTCATATCTGCCTCCAACCCGGCGAGCGGCTAAAGCCACTCCAAGGCGCCCTTCCGCCAGGCATAAAGTAACCCGCCCAGCAAAATGAGAATAAAGAGGATTGCCTCGGCAACCGCGTAGAGCGGCAGTTGTTTGTACGCAACTGCCCAGGGAAAGAGCAGCACAGCCTCCACGTCGAACACCAGGAACACCAGGGTGCACACATAATACTGGACTTTCATCTGCGCCCAGGCGGGGCCTACGGTTTCCATTCCGCATTCGTAGGTCGCATTTTTAACTGAGTTCGGTTTCTTCGGGGAAAGCAGTGCGGCTATTGATATGGCTGCCGCTGGTAAGAACATGGATACCAGGGCAAATATGCCCACGTAGAGCCAGTCGTTCAGCATGGAAGCTCCTAGAAAATTATTTAGGGAATTCTGGGATAAACTGGTTACTTGCGCCCACCCAACCCAAACATTTTATCAACAATAAAATATTAAGTAAAGTTTAATGAAGGGGCAATAATTTTAAAAATCACAATTCATGTATGAACATCCAGACCGGCAGGATTCCAGGTTGGTTATCTTCTGGTCCGGCGAATGAAGAGAACAGCTGCCAGCGCGATAAGTATAATCCCGACCCACCGCAGCCAAACCACTGGCACAGGTCCAAGGAAAAGCGTACGTACTTGCAGCGGGCGGGCCGCAATGGCTACCCGCTGTTCTGAACGATCGCTGGTCTGGGGAGAAGTATAAATCCACAGCGTGCCGGAATGGACGCCGGCCTCTACTGGCTCCAGCTCCCAACGGAAATCGAGATTTTCAGCGGCGCCGATCGATTGCGCCATGATCCCTTCCGGCGCAATCACCAGTCCGGCAAATTCCAAGCGCGCTTCGATCCGGGTATCTGCAAGCTGGCCAGGCGACGGTTTGACGGTCAAGCGTGCTGTGCGCGGCTCGCTGGCCCGGATGGAAATGGGCCAGGCCAGGGCAAAATTGAATTCACCCTGTAAAGAAGCAGTTGGGTTCGCCGTCCATTCCATGCGCTCTACCGGCAGCGGCCAGGTGGAAATGGCAAGAAGCGCCAGACCGGCCAGCAAGATCCCCGCTTTGATTAGTTTGCGCCATTGTCGAGAAGGCATGGAGGTATTATACAAAAAAAGGGCACAGACAAAGTGTGTCCTTTCCATATAAGCCCTCTCCAGCCTTACCCAATATAAATCTCGACGTGCTGGTCTTCTTCATCGACCTCGATAAAAAATGGTTCGTTGCGGCTAATGGACCGATTAACCTCGCTCAACGTCTCTCCAATGTTCTTGCTACGCATCTCCTGTGGCAACCAGGAGGGATTCAATTTGAAGAACCAACTGACCAACCCCAGCGGCAGCGGCAGGCTGATGCGAATGTTTTTCCTCTTGCCGTTTTCCATTTCGCTCACGCGCACGTGAAGCCAGCGGGTGTTCAAGCTGGTCGCCATGCCCAGTATGCCAATAGCAAATGGAATCCATGAGAGCCAGAATCCCCAGCCATATGGGCGCGTCTGCCAGCTCTGGATCATCCAGTTTGCTGAAATCAGGGTCAGGAGCAAAAAAGCGCCAAATAAGGCCCATGAAATGACGCGGAAGCGCGCAAAGTCTGGCACGTCGGCATCAGGCGTTGAACCCTCGTCAGGATGAGCGGGGGAAATTACCTCAACTGCCGGGGCGGTTGCGGGGCTGGCAAATTCCTGCCCGGTAGTGGGTTGGGCATCATCGATTGCATTTAGCTGGCGCAGGCCGTCTTCCGGCGTCACCTCGCCCGATTCAATTTTTTGCAAAATTTCAAGCCGGTTGCTGTCCATGGCATCCTTTACCCGTAATCCCTAATCTAAACCAGGCTCATTTAATTGCCAAACTTACCATTCAACGCATCCAGCAGTTGGTTGGCTTCTTCGGCTGTGATCTTTTTCTCGCTCAGCATAGTCAACACGATCATTCGCTCCTCATCGCTGACTTTTGATCGCGGCTCTGGCGGCGTACTGGCTGCAGCTCCGCTACCGGCCTTCGGCCAAAAGTCTTCCAGATTCGGCAGGTCGAAGCGGTCCAATTTCCGCATGGCGTTTTCCATTTTGGCTTCAGCGCGGCGGCCGGCAGCGTTAGCTCTGGCCTCAGCTGCCCGAAGCTTCGCCTGAACCCGCCGCTCGATGCGGTCATTGATCAGGCTGGAAGTCCAGTCATGGGAGGGTTCTTCCGCCGGAACGAAATCCTCAGCTACCAGGTCTTCCTCCCAGCCTGAGGTAAGGATGTACACATTTCCACCAGCATGCAGCCGGACCAGCGGCCCGCCAGCGCCTACCGCTGTCCGGTGACGACCGGTGGCATAACGCTGCGGTTCATTCCCGGTTTGCAGCACCACTTTTTCACCGCCGCTGTGGGCTTCCAAATTGAAATTGGCATCGACCGGAACCCATAGTTTGATATTGCCGCCTGCCAGGGCTTCCAGCTCATTCGGTGAGGTAGGAAGCTTGGCTTTGATGTTGCCGCCAGCATGCACTTTTTCCACCAGCAGGACATCAAGAAGCTTTATATTGCCGCCAACGTTCGAGACGGAGAGCGGTCCAACCGCTGAACTGCCCTTGAGGTTGCCGCCAATGTTGCTGATACGCAGGCCGCCAGTGGCCCCGGTAAATTTACAGTGACCGGAGACATTGCCGCAGATAACCGGTCCGGTGGTTTGCAAATTAAGGTGCCCGCCGACCGATTGGATGTTGATTTCACCCAGAACCGAGGCGATGGTTAATGAACCTTCTACCAGGGTGATCTGCAGCCGAGATTGGGTAGGAACTTTCAGGACCAGATCCCCTTCAGCATACAGCCGCAGCTTATCCTCCTGAACCTCCGCAGTCAGAATGTCTTCCGATCGCACCTGAGCTTCCACGGTATCCTGGTACCACCCGCTGACCATTAAATTTGCATCCGCGGCGACCTCCAGTATCGGCGTCGATCCAGTTGGGAACGTTTTGACTGCCATAGCGTACCTCCATACCTGTATTTCTCTTTTTTGCTATCTCCAAGTTTAACTTTTTTCTGGAGTTTGTCAAGATCATGTTGAATAAATATTAATAATAATTCAGTTTTATTTAAAATTATATAAATTTATTTGAAGTTACTGTAACTTATCTCATCTGAAATGAGGAATTCAATCCGGATGCCACGCCGGGGTATAATGATAGAACCATCTTTTGAACTAGGTGGACTCAGAAAGAGATCTCCGCCAACCATAAAGGCAGTCGATATGAAAGCTTACTTTCCCCGCATAAAAATACTCGCCAGTACTGTTATTTTCCTACTGGCGGTAGGATGTTCCCTGGTGCGCGCCCCGTTGATCGAACCGCGCGTCCTGGAAGAATCAGAGCAGCAAACAGTGCTCGACTATGCTGCACCTGCCAGCGAAAATGTGCTGGCCGGTTTGATCGCCCGCGATTACAGCCAGTTCTCGCGCGATTTTTCCGACTCGTTGAAGGAAGGCATGGATGAAACGGCCTTCAAAGACCTGTTGAACATGCTGGACAGCAAACTGGGAGCCTACCAATCCAACGACCTGGTGACAGTCCTGCAAGATGATAATTATTCTACTGTGGTGTACCGCCTGACTTATGAGAAAGACAACCAGGTCACCATGCGGGTGGTATTTGACAAAAGCGATCCGCATCTGATCTCGGGGTTATGGTTCGACTCGCCGGAATTACGCGGGCCCTAATCCTCAAGGGCTTTCGCCTCGTCCCACCAGACATCCATTTCAGCCAGAGTCATACTGGTCAGCTCCCGGTTGGCTTCGCGGGCGCGCTTTTCGATGTAGGCAAAGCGCCGGCGGAATTTTTGATTGGCAGCCCGCAACGCGCTCTCAGCATCCACTGCGTACCAGCGCACCAGGTTGACCACTGCGAACAGCAGGTCGCCTAACTCGCCTATGCGGGCAACATCAGTGTCCGCGCTGCGCACCTCTTCCAACTCCTCGAACACCTTGGCGAACACCGGCGAAATTTCCGGCCAGTCAAAACCGACCCTGGCTGCCCGGTCTTGAATCTCCTGGGATTGCGACAGGGCTGGCAAAATGATCGGAACCCCATCCAGCATTCCTTTGGTGTCCCCCACTCCATTTTCTTCCCGTTCCATTTCCTTTAACTTCTGCCAGTTTACCAGCACGCCATCCACGCCGGTAATTTTCATTTCACCAAAGACATGCGGGTGGCGGCGCACAATTTTCTGATTGATTCCCTGCAGGATTTCAGCCATGCTGAACTCGCCCTCTTCGACGCCAATTTGGGCATGCAGCACAATTTGCAGCATCAGATCGCCCAGCTCTTCGCGGAGGCCAGCCGGGTCTTTGGCATCCAGCGCTTCAAGGGCTTCATAGGTCTCCTCCAGCAGGTATTTGCGGAGCGTGGCGTGGGTTTGCTCCATATCCCAGGGGCAGCCGTCAGGGGCGCGCAGCCTTGCCACGACCTCCTGGAAAGCCTCCAGTGAGGTATCGGCTGCCAGCGGCGGTACGTAGAGTGCGGTCAGCAAACCAATGTGCGGGCTGCGGTCAATTTCGAACAGCTTGCAGTCCTCCACCACCTGTTCGGTAGTGCCGGCGGCATGAACCAGGCGAACGGGATGCTCATCCGGATATACCGCGTTGAGTACCAGCTTAACCGCTGAAGCGCTGAATGTGTCGTAAATCTGGGTGATGAGCGCCGGTGAATCCGGCGGGAAGTTGGGATGATGCAGCGCCCCCAGTTCGAATGCATCCATCAACGCTGTGCGCGGGAAGGGGTCGATACCCAGCGCGGAAAAGACAGGTTCAAGGAAGCTTAACCCTTCGATGACCCGCACCGGAAGACCCTCCTCACGCGCGCGCCGGGCAATTTCCGGGCCGGTGGCTTCAGCTACGAAAGGATGACCGGGCACAGCATACGTAACCCCCTGCGGGCGACGCCCAAGCTCAAGCACGCGCTCCACTATCTGAGCATAGACCTCTTCGAACTTGTCCGCTTTTTCGTAATACTCATCGAAAGCATGCACCTTTAACTGCGGCGGGAAACCGGCTACCACCGGGTGCTGAGCGGTGCGCAGGTAAATTTCAGGGGCCTGCTGCAGCCAATCCCATGCCTGGCGGGTTAGCTGAGCCGGGTCGCCGGGGCCAAGGCCAAGTATTGTGATTCCGGGGGTTGATTCACTCATACGGTTATCCTCGTCCAGTTAACGCACGAGGCATGCGCAGACAATTCGCTGCCTGCGCATGCCCCAGCATTTACCCGTTTCTGTTTGAGCAGAAAATTGGGTCGGTTTAACGTTTGGTGTAGGTCGGTGCCTTGCGGGCGCGCTTGAGACCAGGCTTCTTGCGTTCCTTGATCCGTGGATCGCGGGTGAGCAGGCCACCTTTGCGCAAGGCGGGAACGAAGTCAGCGTTCATTTTGACCAAAGCGCGGGCCAAACCCAGTTTGACCGCATCCGTCTGGCCGGTGACGCCGCCGCCATTGACCAATACGGTCACGTCGAAGGTGGCGCCATCCTGTGCGGTGGCTTCAAAAGGTTTGAGAATAGCTTCGCGGTCGCCCAGGCGGGGGAAATATTCTTCCACCAGCTTCTGGTTGACGATGAACTTGCCCGAACCGCTCATGAGGCGAACGCGGGCGGTGGCTTCTTTCCGGCGTCCAATTCCTTCAAAATACTGAACAGACATTTGTTTCCTTGCTCCTTATTTGGCAACCGGTTCCGGGGTTTGCGCTTCATGGGGGTGCTCGGCACCACCATAGACTTTCAAGCGCTTGATCAGCTTGCGGCCCAGTTTGTTGTGGGGCAACATACCCCATACCGCTGCACGAATGACCCGGTCTGGGTGTGTTTGAATTTGCTCGCGCAAACCGACTGTTTTCAGACCGCCGGGGTAGCCGGAATGCCGGTAGTAGTTCTTGGTGTCCAGGCGTTTTTCGCTCAGACCCAGTTTCCCGGCGTTCACCACAACCACAAAATCACCCACAGCAACGCCGGGGGTGAATGTGGGTTTGTGCTTTCCCAGCAGGTAAGCGGCAATTTGCGTGGCAAGACGGCCCAGATTCTGGTCTGCAGCATCTACCAGGATCCACTTTGTTTCTGGTTTTCCTTTAATGACGTACGTCTTATCCACAGTCTTCATCTCCACTTGCAATTAGGGTTTGGTTTGACCCTTCAGTTATTAGCCGATCTTCAGAAAAAAACACATGTTCCAGAACCAGTCCGTTTGGTTTTGCAAGCCCTGGTGTCAGGGGGCTGGGAGACTGGAGGGCGGAGGCAAACGCTTCGATTGAGAGGCGCTGCTGCCCTACCAGAACTTGCAAAAACACCAGACGCCGCACCATGCGATACAGAAATGCGTTGGCGATCACGGTAAATGACCAGCCATCTTTTTCCTGTTCCCATTCAGCACTGTGAACCGTGCGAATTGTGGTGCCTCCCGGTCTGAGGGGCGAACCGAATGCCGCAAAATCGTGCGTTCCGGGCAGGTAGCCAGCTACCTGAATGAGCAGGTTGCTGTCCACTTGCGGCCAGACACGCCAGGCATAACGTTCGCGCAGTGGGTCGCGGTTGGGCTGGCAGAACAAGTGATACTGGTAGCGGCGGGCAACCGCATGGTAACGTGGATGAAAGTCCGCATCTACTAATTTCACTTCGCGAGCCGCCAGATCCGCCGGGAGGTGAGCGTTGAGCGCCCCTCGCAGCGCTTCCGGAGAGTGCGCCCACTCCAGGTCGAAGGCAATAACCTGACCTGAGGCGTGCACACCGCTGTCGGTGCGACCCGCATAGAAGATGGCGTTTCCCTGCCAGTCAAGGCGGTGCAACGCAGCTTCTATTTCTGCCTGAACCGTTCGGCTGCTTCCTTGCCGTTGAAAGCCCTGGAAGTTTGTGCCGTCGTAGGCTATGATAACCTGGTAATGTGCCATCCCATTCCGGTAACCTTACCCGGAAGGTTCTTAATCTTCGACCAACTCGATCTGGACCATTTCGGCGGAGTCACCCAGCCGGGGGCCCAGTTTATAAACGCGCGTATAACCACCGGGGCGGTTCGCGAAACGCGGTGCGATATCATCAAACAGTTTTTTGACTATGTCGGCATTACCCAGGCGGGAAGCGATCAAACGGCGGGCGTTAACTTTGTCGATATCGCTGCCGTTGGCGCTATTGCGGGCAATGGTGATCATCTTTTCGGCTTCGCCGCGGATGGCCATTGCTTTGGCTCGGGTGGTTTGCATGCGTTCATGAGTAAAAAGCTGATTGATCAAAGTCCGGCGCAACCCAATGCGCTGGTCTTTCGACCGACTCAGTCTGTAGCCAGCTATCTTGTGACGCATAAATCCTTACTCCGTCTCGTTTTCGGTTAGCAGGAAACCTTTTTCCTGCATTTTTTGGCGCAACTCGTCCAGGCTCTTCTCACCGAAGTTGCGAATTGACATCACTGCCTCATCGCCCTTCTCGAGCAGTTCGAGAACATCGCCAACCGTCGTAATGCCGGTGCGCTTCAATGAATTGAAGACGCGCACGGACAGATCCAGGTTTTCGATGGGCGTCTCCGCGGCTTCGCTTGTCAGCCGGCTGCCGGTGATTTCTTTTTCCGCAGCCAGAAGCAAGGTTTCTTCGCTGATGCCCGACACCATCCGCAAGTGATCGATCAACACCTTGGAGGCTGTTCCTAACGCCTTTTCAGGGGCGATGGTTCCATCCGTCCAAATCTCCAGCACCAATTTTTCGAAATTGGTGTTTTGACCAACGCGTGCAGCAGCAACGTTGAAGTTGACACGCGTCACCGGGCTGTAGATGGCGTCCACGGGCAGCTCGCCGATTGGCAAACGTCCACTGCGGTCTGCGGCCGGGGAATACCCCCGCCCGCGTTCCACGGTCATGTCCAGCTCGAAGCGGGTGCGGCTGTCATCCACGGTAAACAGGTACAGGTCGGGGTTGACAATTTCAACCTCAGCCGGAACTTGAATATCCGCAGCGGTGACCGTACCCTCTCCGCGCACGTCAAGGTGCAGATGGGAGGATTCCACATCGTGGAGCACTAACCGCAACTGCTTGATTTGCAGCTGGACCTGGATTACATCTTCCCGAACTCCGGGAATTTCACTGAACTCATGCAGCACATCCGTGATACGCACGGAGGTGATAGCAACGCCGTCCAGCGATGAAAGTAAAACCCGACGAAGTGCATTACCGAGGGTGTCGCCAAAGCCCCGTTCAAGCGGGCTGATGACGAACTTCCCGTAATTTCGAGCCTCGCCGTCTCGCTCAACTTTCGGCTTGACCATACTACTCAAGGCACACAAGTTACACCCCTTTCCGATGCACGTAGATCAAACATTTGCACTCCGACAGGATTACCGAGAGTAATACTCAACGATCAATTGTTCGTTAAGGTTACCGTCGATCTCAGCGCGTTCGGGCAGGCGTAAAAGCTTGCCACTCAGTTGCTTTAGATCGCGGTCGAGCCAGCTTGCGCAAGCGCGTTTTTCGGCATAGTCCGACAATTCTTTGAAAAATGGCTTGGTGCGGGAGCTTTCGCGAACCTCGACCAAATCATTGGGCTGCACCAGCATGGACGGAATGTTCGTGCGGCGGCCGTTGACGGTAAAATGACCATGAGAAACCAGCTGGCGGGCTTCAGCCCGATTGACTGCATAACCCATGCGATAGACCACATTATCCAGACGCTGTTCGAGCGTTTGCAGCAAGTTGAGGCCAGTCAGGCCGCGTTTGCTTTGGGCAACGCCGAAATAGCGGCGGAACTGCGCTTCCAGGACGCCGTAAGTGCGGCGTGCCTGCTGTTTGGCGCGCAATTGGCGGGCATAGTCAGAGGCGCGGTCTGAACCGCCGCGGCCTGCACCAGCCCGTCCGTGCTCGCCAGGAGCAAAAGCGCGGCGCTCGAAAGCGCACTTCGGGGTGAAACAGCGCTCGCCCTTCAAAAACATTTTGAAACCTTCGCGCCGGCATAACCTGCAAACCGGACCAATATATCTAGCCATACCTTCCCTCTCTTGAAAAAATTAGACGCGGCGTTTCTTCGGAGGCCGGCAGCCGTTGTGCGCAACCGGGGTGATATCCGAAATAGAGCGTACTTTAATACCCATCCCCTGGATCGCCCGAATCGCAGATTCGCGGCCGGGGCCGGGGCCCTTGACAATCATATCGACTTCCTGCAGGCCCATCGCCTGAGCGGCTTTGAGGGCCTGCTCGGCAGCCAGGCGTGCGGCGAACGGAGTGCTCTTGCGAGACCCCTTAAAGCCGGCCGAACCCGAGCTTGCCCAGCAAACGGCATTACCTTGCTGATCGGTCACGGTGATGATGGTATTGTTAAAGGATGCGTAAATGTGCACCTGTCCGGAGGACAAAGTGCGCTTTACTTTACGCGGCGCGCTCGTGCGGCGCGCTGATCGAACATTCTGTGCCATAATTCCTCGCTATCAACCTCAATTTACATCAGAGTACAGCGTAATCCATAGCCTGGGCTGCGCCAGCCAGTTGGCCGCTGGGGAGGGAAGGTCCCCAAACCAGCCAGCGCTCTGCGCCAGATTATTTCTTGGTAGCACCACGCCGGCGGCCGCGACCTGCAACAGTCTTCTTGGGGCCTTTGCGCGTGCGTGAATTGGTGCGGGTACGTTGGCCGTGCACGGGCAGATTGCGGCGGTGGCGCAGGCCGCGGTAGCAGCCAATTTCAATCAAGCGCTTGATGTTCATCTGCACCTTGCGGCGCAGATCGCCTTCTACCTCGAAATTTTGACCAATGTATTCGCGAAGCAGATTGACATCTGTTTCACTCAGGTCTTTCACCCGGATATCCGGATTGACCTTGGTTCCCGACAGGATCTTATGCGCCCGGGTTGGGCCGATCCCAAAAATATAGGTCAGAGCAGTTTCAATCCGCTTATTGCGCGGAAGGTCGACACCTTCAATTCTCGCCATATTTCCTTATCCCTGTCGCTGTTTGTGCTTTGGGTTTTCGCAAATTACATACAAGATTCCGGCACGCTTGACGACTTTGCATTTCGCGCAGCGTTTGCGGATGGATGGTGAAACTTTCATGATCGGATACTCCTCACATAATTGCTACAGGACAGCCAAAGTCTCGATTATACCCGAGGAAGTTGGATTCGTCCAGGACTTGCTCCATTTGCTAATAGAGTCAGGATGCGCGGTCCGGTTTCGGTGACCGCGACCGTGTGTTCATAATGAGCAGTCGGCAACCCGTTCCGCGATACGACTGTCCATTGATCAGCCAGCACGCGCGTAAACGGCGAGCCGATTAACACCATGGGTTCAATTGCGATGGTCATGCCCACCCGCAGCTGCATGCCGCGCCCGGGAATGCCGTAATTTGGCAACTGAGGGCCTTCATGCATCTCGCGGCCTACGCCGTGTCCCGTATATTCGCGCGTCACCTGCAATCCGCGGTCTTCCACGTGTTCTTGCACTGCGTGAGACACATCGCCAACATGATTGCCCGCCACCATCTGTGCGATCGCAGCGTAAAGCGATCCCTCGGTAACTTCGAGCAGTTTGGCAACCTCTTCAGAGACCTTGCCAACTGGCACTGTGATGGCGGAGTCCGCCACAAATCCTTCATAAACCGTACCGCAATCGATCGAAACGATATCCCCTTCCTTCAGCTTGCGCTTGGGGTTGGGAATGCCGTGCACCAGTTCCTCGTTTAGGCTAACATTGGTGCTGGCGGGGTAAGGATAAGGGCCGGGATAGTTTTTAAAGGGCGAATAAACGCCATATTTCTTGAGCACGTCTTCAGCCGCAGCATTCAAGTCAGCGGTTGAAGCCCCGGGGTGTGCCGCATCACGCGCAGCCGCTAACGCTTCCGCGTTGATTTGGCCGGCTTGCCGCATGAGCTCGAGCTCACTGGCAGATTTGATGGTGATTTGGCGTTCCCAGGACATCTACATGTTTCCTTGATTATTCGACAGCGGTTAACAAAGCTGAGGTGACCTGCTCGATCGATTGCGTCCCATCGATTTCAACCAACAAACCAGCCTGGCGGTAGTGATCGATCAAGGGGGTGGTTTGATCCAGGTAAACCCGGATGCGGCGCTCCACTGTAGCAGGTTGGTCGTCTTCGCGCTGGTACAGTTCAGAGCCGTCTTCATCACACACGCCTGCTTTTACAGGCGGGTGAAACTGGCTGTGATAGATGTGCCCTTGCGCCCGGCAAGTCCAACGGCCGCTCAACCGTTCAATGAGCACTGCTGGAGGAACCGAGATATACGGAACACTGACTACCTTGCCGTCCAACTGTGCCAGCATTTCGCTTAGGGCCTGCGCCTGCGCCGGGGTGCGGGGGAAGCCATCTAAAATGGCTCCAGCCTTGCAATCCGGCCGGCTTAGCCGCTCGCGAATCATGGCGATGGTTACATCATCCGGCACTAACTCGCCGCGGTTCATAAAGCCTTGAGCCAATTTTCCCAGCTCAGTTTGCGCTTTCAGATTTTCGCGGAAGATATCGCCTGAAGAAATGTGCGCCAGACCGGTCTTCTCAGAGAGAACCTCAGCCTGCGTACCTTTTCCCGCGCCTGGAGGACCAAGCAGGACAATGTATTTACCCATCAGGCTGCCTACCCCTTGATCAGGCTCTCGTCGTAACCGTGCAGCTTAAGCTCGGTTTCGATGATGGTGAACGTATCGCGAACCACACCTACCACAATCAGCAAACCGGCAGCGGTAATCAACAAACCCGCGTTACGCGCTGAAGCTGGCAGGAAAAGGTTCAAGATGAACGGCAGCACTGCCACAAAGCCCAGGAAGAAAGCGCCCGGGAAGGTGATGCGTCGTTGAACTTTGGTCAGGTACTTCTGTGTCGCCGGTCCGCGCAAAACGCCAGGGATCTGCGCGCCTTGCCGCTTGAGGGTTTCACCATAATTCTGCTGGGCGAAAAGAACGTCCGTATAGAAGAAGGTAAAGGCTACCACCATCACGAAGTACATCACGGCATACCAACCGCTCTGCCCGCCAAACACGGCGGATATACCTGAAGCCATGCTGGCTACCCAGGCAGTCTTGGCGTTGACAAAGTAACTGGCCACAATCGCCGGGAACAAGAGCAATGACTGGGCAAAGATCAGCGGGATCATGCCGGCCATGTTGACCATCAACGGCAGATTGCTGCGCACCGGCATCGACATCCGGTTACCCACGCGGCGTCCGGGGAAAAGCACCGGCACGTTGCGGCGACCTTGTTGCACGTAAACGATAGCGAAGATGGTGAGCGCCATTATCACAATAATCAAGATAGTGAGCCACCAGCCATTCTGCTTATCGCTCCACAGGCTGACCAAACGCGAAGGCATCTGAGACACGATGCCGGAGAAGATGATCAAGGAAAGACCCTGGTTAGGGATGCCGTATTCCGAAATCAACTGCCCCAGCCAGATGCCCAGCATGGTGCCGGCAACCATCGATATCAAGAGCGTGAGGGTTGGCAGCAAGCTGGCGCCGGTGAACCCATACGCAAAACTCAGCACGCTTTGTTGAGTCTGCCCCGCCAGCGAGGTGAAAATCTGAATCTGTCCGATAGCCGAAAGCAGCGCCATCGGCACGGTCAGGATGATGGTCCATTTTTCCATCCATTTCTGGCCCTCACGCGGATTTTCCTTCATGCGCCGCTCCAGCGCCGGAATGATCGGCACCAGCAGCTGAAGGATAATTTGCGCGGTGATGTAGGGGTAAACCCCCATCGCCAGAATGGAGAAGTTTGAGATGGTACCGCCAGAAAGCATATCGAGCAGGCCAAACAGTGTTCCTGCTGCTCCAGTCGATGAGACCACGCTCTGAATGACACCACGGTCAATACCAGGGACCGGGATGTTAGCTGCCAGCCGGTAAAGTACCAGCAGCATCAGGGTGATAAGAAGCTTTGTTCGGATATCTTCCGATTTCCAAAGATAGCGCCATGCTGACCGCTTCATGCGAGGGTCTCCTTATGCTCAGGCTCAGGCGATGATTTCAACCTTGCCGCCGGCAGCTTCAATTTTAGCCTGGGCGCCTTTGCTGACGCGCTGAACCCGTACAGTCAGCGCAATCGCAATATCGCCGCGACCAAGGATTACAACCGGATTGGCAGGCTTGTGAAGCAGATTTGCTTCAGCCAGTGCTTCCGGGGTAACGACGCTTTTGGCTTCAAACTTTGCCGCAAGCTGGCTCAGGTTTACTTCGTTATATTCAACCTGGTTCGGCGGGGTAAAGCCCTCACCGCGCATGAAAGGTAAACGGCGGTAAAAAGGCAGGTTACCGCCCTGGCGGTACAAGTGACCGCCTTCACCCGAGCGCGACCCCTGGCCTTTGGTACCCTTACCGCTGGTCTTACCTTTACCGGCGGAAATACCGCGGCCCAGGCGTTTGCGGTCTTTTTTGGCGCCTTCATTTGGTACAAGATCGTTCAGTTTCATTACGCACCCTGTTCTTCAATTAATACCAGATGGTTTACTTTGCGCAGCATGCCGCGAAGCACCGGGGTATCTTGCTGCACCACGCTTTGGTTCATGCGGCGCAAGCCGAGAGCCCGAACGGTGGCTTTGTGCACTTCCGAGTACCCGATGGCGCTTTTTACCAGCGTGATGCGCAGCATTTTGGGCAGCACCTTTTTGGTTTCGGCTTTTTTAGGCATTCTTCCTCCGCTCCCAGAAAGGCAGCAATTCGCTGACGGGTTTGCCGCGGCGAGCAGCTTCTTCTTCCGGTGACTTGAGCTGTTCCAGCGCCTCGAAGGTGGCTTTTACCACATTGAGGACATTGGCGCTGCCCATGGATTTGGTCAGAATGTCGCGAAACCCGGCTGCTTCGAGTACAGCGCGCACGCCGCCCGCAGCGATAACGCCCGTACCGGCAGAAGCCGGTTTGAGCAGCACCTTGGCGCCAGCCGTCCGGCCGATCACCTCATGCGGGATGGTGGTGCCCGCCATCGGGACGCCGCGGATCGTTTTATGAGCGCGTTCGGTGGCTTTACGCATGGCGTCTGGCACGGCATTGGCCTTGCCAATTCCCAGCCCAATGTTACCGCGGCCGTCGCCGACCACAACGGTTACCCGGAACTGGAAGCGGCGTCCGCCTTTAACCACTTTGGCCACGCGAGCGATCTCGATGACACGCTCCTCAAATTGTTGTTCTAAACCTTGAAATTCAGTCATTGTCATAGTCAGGCCCTTTATCATTGCTCCAGATCAGCCTAGAAAACCAGGCCAGACTCGCGGGCGGCATCGGCCAGTGCTTTTACTCGACCTACATAGCGGAAACCGCCGCGGTCGAACACGACCTCAGATACGCCTTTGTCTTTGGCGCGCTTGGCTACCAGTTCACCCACCAGGCGAGCTTGCTCGGTCTTGGTCTTGCCGTCCAATTTACCGTTCAGTTCGTGGTCGATGGTAGAGGCAGCAGCCAGGGTGTATCCGGCCTGATCATCGATCACCTGAGCATAAGTCTCGGATAAGCTGCGGAAAACAGCCAGTCGCGGCCGGGCCGGCGTGCCAGCAATGAACTTGCGCACGCGGCGGTGTCTGCGGATTCTTGCTTCAGTACGATTTAATTTAGACATACGCCATCACCTACTTCTTAGCCTTGCCGGCCTTACCAGCTTTGCGGCGGATCTTTTCACCCAGATAGTGGATACCCTTACCATGGTAGGGCTCGGGAGGACGAATTTTGCGGATGTCCGCTGAGACCTGCCCGACGATTTCGCGGTCGTAACCCGAAATCTTGATCTGGCGGGTTTTTGTATCGACCTCAAACGAGATGCCGTTATCCGGTTCCACGATGACAGGGTGGGAGTAACCAACAAACAGTTTCAGGTTTTTGCCATCCATCTCAGCGCGATAACCGACGCCTTCGATTTCAAGCACCTTGGTGAAGCCCTGGCTGACGCCAGTCACCATATTTTGAATTAATGCACGGGTCATCCCGTGGAGCGCGCGCACATTTGCCTCTTCAGAGCTGCGAGAAACGGCAATTTGCCCATTTTCAAAGGCAACCGAAATCGCCTGGGAAAATTCACGTTTCAGTTCGCCCTTGGGGCCAGTGATGTGCACCAATGAACCATCCAGGTCCACCTGCACGCCCGCGGGGACAACAACCGGTAAGCGACCAATTCGGGACACGATTTATCCTCCTCTGCGCTTTCCGGGCTACCAAACCTTGCAGATGATCTCGCCGCCAACATTCAGCTGGCGAGCGCGCTGCCCGGTCATGACGCCCTTTGGGGTGGACAGGATGGCAATTCCCAAACCTGATAGGATCCAGGGAATTTCCTGTTTACGGGTATAAACGCGACGGCCCGGGCGGCTTACACGGACGATACCGGTGATAACCGGTTGGCGCTGGCGACGCTCGCCGACGTACTTGAGGCGGACGCGCAGCACACGCTCGAACGTTTTGTCGCCATCGACGACTTCGTATCCGTCGATGAAGCCCTCTTCTTTGAGGACGCGGGCGATTTCTGCCTTGATTTTTGAATTCGGCATCGCGATGACGGGCTGGCCATTCATTGTGCCATTCCGTACGCGGGTCAACATATCAGCTATAGGGTCATTTACACTCATGCTTACCTCCGGCCTGGTCTACCAGGATGACTTGGTCACGCCGGGGATCTTCCCTGAAAGAGCAAGTTCCCGGAAGCAAATGCGGCAAAGACCAAAACGACGCATATATCCACGCGGACGGCCGCAAAGGCGGCACCTGTTGCGTATTTGTACTTTAAATTCGCGTCGTAGTTCGCGATATTCCATGCACTTCTTGGCCATACTAGTCCTTCCTGAAAGGCATCCCAAGCAGCTGCAGCAGTTTGGCAGCCTGATCATCCGACCGTGCCGTCGTTACGACGGTGATTTCCATTCCACGAACTTTGTCGACCTTGTCGTAGTCGATCTCCGGGAAGATGATCTGCTCCCGTAAGCCCAGGGTATAGTTGCCGCGGCCGTCAAAGGCCTCCGCGGACACTCCACGGAAGTCGCGCACGCGCGGTAAAACGATGTTCATCAATCGGTCGAGGAAGGCCCACATGCGTTCGCCCCGCAGGGTAACCATGGTGCCAATGGCGCGCCCTTCGCGCAGTTTGAAGGCAGCAATGCTGGTGCGAGCTTTGGTGATGACCGGCTTTTGACCGGTGATCTTGGCCAAATCACCGCTGGCTGCTTCCAGCGCTTTGGGGTTGTCCAGAGCTTCTCCCAGACCGATATTGACAACGACTTTGGTGACCCGCGGTACTTCCATGACGTTGCTCAGGTTTAATTCCTTGAGCAGCGCCGGGGCCACTTCTTTCTGATAGCGTTCTTTCATGATGTTCATAATCTAGCTCCCCGATGGCCTATTCGTCGATTACGGCTTCGCAATGTTTGCAAACCCGCACAGATTTGCCATCTTCCGAGCGGGAGAGCCCCACACGGGTCGCCTTGCTGCACTTGGGGCAAACCAGCATGACATTGGAGATGTCAAACGGCGCCTCGAAGCGCACCTTTCCGGGAGAAATGGTACGGCCCTGTGACTGGACCTGGCGCTGGTGCTTGGTGCGCACGTTCACGCCCTGTACCACTACTCGTTGATCCTTCGGCAGCACGCGAATGACTTCGCCGCGCTTGCCTTTATCTTCCAGACGGCCGCTAATCACTTCGACCGTATCACCTTTGTGAATTTTCAAATTCATCGTTTCGCTCCTGCTCCCTGCCTTATATAACTTCCGGCGCAAGGGAGACGATTTTCATGAAGCCCTTTTCACGGAGCTCACGAGCGACCGGTCCGAAGATACGCGTTCCTTTGGGGTTGACACCATCGGTATCCAGGATCACAGCGGCGTTGTCGTCAAAGCGGATGGAAGAGCCATCTTCGCGGCGCCATTCTTTCGAGCAGCGCACGATCACAGCCTTGACAATGTCGCTTTTCTTGACCGACCCCTGGGGAGTTGCCGATTTTACTGTGGCAACGACGATGTCGCCGATGGAGCCGTAACGGCGGGTTGAACCGCCCGTCACGTGAATCACCAACAACTCACGAGCGCCTGTATTGTCTGCAACCTTGATACGAGACTCCTGCTGGATCATGCTTACGCTCCTTCGCCAGGTGGCTCGATTTCAACATATTGGTGCGTTAAGATCGATTCGACCACCCAGCGTTTTTCGCGCGAAATCGGGGCCGAATCCACAATTACAACCTTGTCGCCGATCTGGCAGCCAAGGGTGTCGTGGGCTTTGATCTTGCTGGTCGAATGCACCACTTTTTTATACAACGGATGAGAATAGGTGCGGGTGATCTCCACCACTACCGTCTTCTGCATTTTGTTGCTGGTAACAACACCGGTTAAACGACGCCGAGTGTTCATTTTCCACCTTCCCGCTCTTGTGATAGTTCACGCTCGCGCAAAATAGACATGTAGCGAGCGATTAAGCGGCGGGTGACCTTCAACCGGCTGGTATCAGTCAACTGCCCGGTGACAACCTGGAAACGCAGGTTCATCAACTCCTGACGAGTATCCGTCAGTTTCGCTTTCAGCTCTTCAACCGACATCAGGCGAATTTGTTCATTGTTCATGATAATTCTCCTGTGGCCGATTCATGGCGAGCAACGACTTTTGTCTTGATCGACAACTTATAAGAAGCCTGGTGCAGGGCGTCGAGCGCCATGTCAGAGGGCAAACCGCCCACCTCGAACATAATGCGCCCGGGGCGAACCACCGACACCCAGTATTCCACGTTACCTTTACCCTTACCCATCCGAGTCTCTGGGGGTTTCTGGGTATAGGGCTTGTCCGGGAAAATCCGGATCCATACCTTACCGCGGCGTTTCATCTGGCGCACCAGAGCGCGACGTGCGGCTTCGATCTGGCGGGCAGTCACCCACCCTGGCTCAAGCGCCTGCAGGCCGAATTCGCCGTACAGGAGTTCTGCCCCACGCAAAGCCAGGCCCCGCATGTGGCCGCGCTGCTGCTTGCGCCACTTTACACGTTTTGGCATCAACATAGCTGCTAACCTCTCTCATCACGCATTGGGATAGACCCAGCGTAAGGTTTACTCACTGACATAAACGCCTTCGGTGGATTCGGCTTTCTCTTCCACCCCCGGCAGAACGTTGCCCAGGTAAACCCAGACCTTGATGCCGATTTTGCCATATTGGGTCTGAGCTTCGGCGCGCGCGAAATCGATGTGCGCGCGGATCGTCTGCAGAGGAACACGTCCCTCGCGCAGCCAGACGCTGCGGGCCATTTCTGCACCGCTCAAGCGGCCAGCTACCTCGATCTTGATCCCCAGAGCGCCCTGGCGCATGGCCTGCTGCAGCGCGCGTTTCATGGCGCGGCGGTAGGCAACACGGCGCTGGATCTGTCCGGCAATATTCTGGGCAACCAGATATGCATCGCAGTCCGGCGACTTGATCTCTTTAATGTCAAGATCGATCTTTTTGCCAGTGAGCGCCTCGAGGTCGGTGCGGACCTTTTTAACTGTCTCACCTTTGCGGCCAATCAGAATACCGGGTTTAGCGGTGTGAACAATGACTTTCACTTTGCCCGGGAAACGCTCAATTTCAACCTTGGCAATGCCGGCTTTGTCCGCGCTGCCGAAGATCAACTTACGGATTTTTATATCCTGGTGCAGTTGATCGGTGTACTCGGCGCCGTCAGCGTACCAGCGACCTTCCCATGGTTGGTGAACGCCCAGACGAAACCCAATCGGATGTACTTTACGACCCATAATTTCTCCTGGTGTCTGTCTCTAGCCTGGCGGCCGCCCGAAGGTTGCCAGCCAGCCCGATTCTCACTCTTGCTCCCGCAAGACTACGACCACGTGCGACGAGCGCCGCAGCAACGGTTTGAAACGGCCACGAGCACCAAAGCGGCGCCACTTGCGGGTGGGGGCTTCATCGGCTGTGATCTTATAGATAAACAGGTCATCGCGGTTGATGCCAAAATTTTCTTCAGCGTTGGAGACTGCCGAGGCAACCAACTTGCGCAGGTCAGCCGCGGAGCCTTTGTTGGCAAACGCGAGAATATCCAGGGCATCGTTCGCCCGCTTGCCGCGCACCAGGTCAATCACCAGACGCACTTTTTGAGCGGAGACGCCAAAGTTTTTCAGTTCTGCACGAACATCAGTAGCCATTTTTCTACCTCTTCGTGGACTTTTCCGCCATATGGCCGCGGAAGTGGCGGGTTGGGGCAAACTCGCCCAGGCGGTGGCCCACCATGTTCTCGGTAATATAAATCGGAACATGCCGGCGGCCGTCATGAACAGCGACGGTGTGACCCACCATTTGCGGGAAGATCACAGACGCACGGCTCCAGGTACGAACGACCTTTTTGTCACCGCGAGTGTTCATCTGTTCGATTTTTTTGAGCAACTTCGGGTCAAAATACGGACCCTTCTTTAATGAACGTGACATATCTCGTCCTTCTTTCTCGGTTTCAACCTATCAACCTGGGCCTATTTCCGCTTGGCCGAGCGACGGCGTACGATGTACTTGTCGCTGGTCTTGTTGCGGCGCGTCCGATAACCACGAGTGGGGCGGCCCCATGGGCTCTTGGGTCCTGGCATACCGGTAGGCTGCCGGCCCTCACCACCACCATGCGGATGGTCACGGGGGGACATTGCAGTACCGCGCACCGTTGGGCGGATGCCCATATGGATCTTGCGGCCGGCCTTTCCCAGTTTGATATTGCTATGATCCAGATTTCCAACCTGGCCGATGGTTGCGAAGCACAACTGCCGAATCAGACGGACCTCACCCGAAGGTAAACGCACCTGAGCATAGTCGCCTTCTTTCGCCAGTAGTTGAGCAGCGGTGCCAGCAGAACGAACCAACTGACCGCCGCGGCCTTCCTTTAGCTCGATATTGTGGATCATTGTGCCAACCGGGATGTTCGAAATTGGCAGGTTGTTGCCAGGGCGGATATCGGCATTGCGACCGGATACCACCGTGTCGCCAACCTTAAGGCCAACCGGCGCAATGATGTAGCTTTTTACGCCATCAGCAAACACCAGCAAGGCCAGACGGGCGGTGCGATTCGGATCGTATTCGATAGCCGCCACCCGGGCGGGAATATCTTTTTTGTTGCGTTTGAAGTCCACCAAACGGATAAATTGGCGGTGACCGCCACCCTGATGCCGGACTGTTATCCGGCCGGTATTATTCCGCCCGGCATGAGCCGTGCGCAGAACCAGCAGCGAGCGCTCAGGACGGGATTTGGTGATTTCTTCGAAGCTATATCCGGTCATATCGCGCAGACCGGGGGTTATTGGTTTGTAAACTTTAATCGCCATTATTCAACCCCTTCAAAGATCGGAATTCTATCTTCAGGCGCCAGGGTGACAACGGCTTTTTTGTAAGCAGCGTTACGAACCATTAGGCGGCGGCTGCGCGCCCGACGGGTGCGCTTGGCAGGAACATTGAGGATGTTTACCCGCAGCACTTTTACATCAAAGATGGTCTCGACTGCATCTTTCACCTGCGTTTTGGTGACATTGTCTGCCACTTCAAACACATACTGGTGCAGGCGATTGACCTGATAGTTCGTTTTTTCAGTCACCAACGGGCGGCGGAGAACATCAAATAGTGTCGTCATGTTGTACCTCCCACCTATCCCAGGTTGCTTTGAATAACTTCCAGAGCCGCCAGCGGCAGGACAACTTTGTCAAACGTCAACAGGTCGCGGATATTAAGGTAGCCCGCGAGCAAGACTTTGGTAGCGGGCAAGTTTCCGCTGGAAAGAATGACGTTGTCGTAGTTCGTCTTTTCTGGGATAAGAACCAGGGCGCTTGATTCACCGACCAGCAAATTCAGTGCGTTGGCCATCAGGCGCGTCCGCGGTTCAGCCAATTTCAAATCATCCACAACCACAATCGCAGCTTCGGCGGCTTTCACCGAAAGGGCTGACCGCAAGGCTGCCCGGCGCATTTTACGGGGCATGTCCTGGTTGTAGGAACGGGGATGGGGTGTAAAAATACGACCGCCGCCCTTCCATTGTGCAGCCCGGGTGGAACCCTGACGCGCCCGGCCGGTACCCTTCTGTTTCCAGGGTTTGCGACCGCCGCCAGCCACCTCGTTGCGAACTTTAGTGTCGTGGGTACCCAGGTGCGCATTCGCCATCTGGCGAACGAAGGCCTGGTGCATAAGATCAATATTTACCGGGGCTCCAAAGATCATTTCAGGTAATTCTACCTGTTTGATCTTCTTGCCCTCCATGTTGTAGACATCTGCTAACATTTCTACTTTGCTCCCATAGTCCAGGTAATGATCCGGCGTCGCAGGCCTACTGCTTGCGGGCCTCACGAATGATGACCAGGCCTCCACGAGGACCAGGAATCGCTCCACGCACACCAATCAGGTTGCGCTCAACATCTACCAGGACCACCTTCAAATGCTGCGCAGTGACACGTTCATCGCCCATATGACCGGGGCCGCGCGATCCCTTGTAAACACGACCGGGTGTGGTACCCGAACCGCGGGAACCAGGAGCGCGGTGACGATCCGACTGACCATGGGTCTTGGGACCACCCGCGAAATGATAGCGTTTGACGCCGCCCTGGAAACCCTTACCCTTGCTGGTACCGACAACATCTACGCGCTCCCCCACCGAGAACGCTTCAACGGTTAATTGATCCCCTTCATTAACTTCCGGGGACTTGGCACGGAATTCGCGCAAATAGCGCAGCGGAGGCATGTTCAACCCTTCGCGTTTGAGGTGGCCGAGCTGGCCGCCCGTCAAACGTTTGGGCTTTACTTCTGCATAACCCAACTGAACGGCTGAATAGCCGTCGTTTTCTGGTCGTCTAATCTGGGTAACGAAACATGGCCCAGCTTCGATAACGGTGACTGGAATAGCCGCACCATTTTCATCGAAAATCTGAGTCATGCCGATTTTCTTCCCGATCAGCCCTTTAAACATCTCGATTTTTCTCCTTGACCTTCAAGAATTCCCGGGACTGTCAGCCTGGGCTTGGCTGCATCATCCCTGACGTTGGATAGTCAGCTATCTGCTGCGTCATTGTGGGGTTTGTTTTGCGCCCACAGATGAGCTCTTTTCCAACTCTTGGCTGGGCATTTGCCCAACCTTTCCATTATAAATCAACTCTGCTTGTTTGAACAGGGTTGTCTTACATTTTTGCTGCACATCTCAGGTTTCAGCACAATGACTCCAGCCGATTCTGGTCAGGCTGAAGCCATTGCAGTCTGTTCTATGTGGTACGAGTGGTAGATATGCGCCGCACACTCACGGCGCGCATTCGCGTGCCGGTATTTCATACTATCAAAGTTCGATCAGATCTTGATTTCGATATCGACGCCCGCCGGCAGGTTCAAGCGCATGAGCATGTCAATGGTCTTCGAATCCGGGTCCAACACGTCAATCAGGCGGTTGTGGGTGCGGATTTCAAAGTGCTCGTGCGAGTCCTTGTCGATGAAGGCCGAACGCCGAACGGTGAATTTCTCGATGCTGGTGGGAAGAGGTACAGGACCAACGACCTGCGCCCCGCTGCGCTCAGCAGTTTCCACAATCCGTTTGGCGGATTGATCAAGAACACGATGATCGTATGCTTTCAGGCGAATGCGAATGCGTTGCTTAGCCATTTTTCCCTTAATCCAAAATCTTGGTGATAACGCCAGCGCCGACGGTCAGACCGCCCTCGCGGATAGCGAACTTCGAACCCTGTTCAAGCGCCACTTTG